>NZ_JAHBDE010000038.1:0-46853 GCF_019956175.1 Pseudomonas sp. BF-R-30
CGAATGCGCTGGGTCAGTCGACACAGTTGTCGTCTGACCCAGCGCATTCGCGAGCAAGCCCGCTCCCACAGGGGATTTTTGTCGTTTTGGAAATCCGGGTTCAGTGGCGGTTGCGCCCCATCCGGCACGCAATCTCGAACGCCTGGCGGATCGCGCCGACGTTGGCCTTGCCCTGCCCCGCGATATCAAACGCAGTGCCATGGGCCGGGGTGGTGATCGGGATCGGCAACCCGCCCTGCACCGTCACCCCACGGGAGAAGCCCATCAGCTTGATCGCGATCTGACCCTGGTCGTGGTACATCGTCACCACTGCGTCGAAGGCACTGGCATCGCCCTGGACCTTGAGGAAAATCGTATCGGCCGGATAAGGTCCGTCCGCCGCGATTCCCAGCGCCTGGGCCGAGCGGACCGCCGGGCCGATGATGTCCAGCTCCTCGCGACCGAACGAGCCGTTGTCGCCGTTGTGCGGGTTCAGGCCGCATACGCCGATCCGCGGCTTTTCCAGTCCGTTGCGCTTGAGCGCCGTGTCGATCAGTTGAATCGCCTCAACCACCCGTTGCTGGCTGAGCAGGCCCGGCACATCGGCCAGGGCCACGTGGGAGGTCACCCGTGAAGTCCAAAGGTTATCGAGCACGTTGAATTCGCAGAACGGCCCGTGGAAATCCAGCAGCTCGGCGAACCAGTGCAACTCGTCACTGTGGGCCATGCCGGCCATGTGCAACGAGGTTTTGTTCAACGGGCCGAACAGTACCGCATCAGTGGTGCCGGCCTCGGTCAGGCGCAGGGCTTTTTCCAGGGTGTCGAGGCTGTAGCGACCGCCGATCACACTGGCTTCGCTGCGAGGAAACTCACCGATGGTGTCGCCACGAAAGTCATAGAACAACGGCGTGTCATCGACGAATGCCAGATGCTCCAGGGACTCGACGCGACGATAGGGAAACTCCATCCCGGCGATGCGCATGCCTCGACGCATTTCCGCTTCGTCGGCAATCAGGATCACATTAGCCTGGCTGCGCACTTCGGGCTCGCCGAGCAGGCGGGCGATCAGCTCAGGGCCGATGCCCGCCGGGTCCCCAAGGACCATCGCGATGGTGGATTTGCTCATGCTTCACTCCTCAAGGGTTCAGGCTGCGCCCGGTCGATGGCGCAAGGTTCGCAGCGATAGACCCGCTGCGCGTTGCTGTAGAAAAGTCGCTCCTGATCGGCCGTCGGCAGATCGGCGACGATGGATTTGAAACCGCTGTAGATGTCATCGAACGAGCCGCAGAGGCTGTCCACGGGGAAGTTGCTGGCGAACATCGCCCGGTGGCTGCCGAACATCGCGATCACTTCGCGCACGATCCAGGCGTTGTCCTTGGCGCGCCAGCGCTGGCCGCCCTGCCCCAGACCGGAAATCTTCACCTGCACATTTGGCCACTGTGCCAGTCGCGCCATCGCCAGACGCCATCCCGCCAGGCCTTCGGCACTGCGGTCGTTGGGCAATCCGGTATGGTTGAGAATCAGCGTGATACCGGGAAAATCCCGGGCCAGGCGCTCGGCCTCGTGCAGGTTCCACCAGGGTGTCTGCAAGTCGAAATGCAAGCTCAGCCCTTCGAGCGTGGCGTAACTGCGGCGCCAGCGTTCGTCGCTCATCAGGCTGCGCATATGCCCGACTTGTTGCGGCGTGGCCGGCCCGCCGGGTTTGTGCCGCACGCTGCGCACATGCTTGAAGCGCGCCTGTGCGGCCAGGACATCGATGGCGTCCGGGTGGTCGAGCCAGGCTTGCGCCACGATCGCATTGGGCACGCCGTAGCGAGCGGCCAGTTGTTCGATGAATCGGGTTTCGCCAATCGGGTCCTTGGGGTTCCATTCGGTCTCGACGTACACCGTTTGCACCACGCGATGCTCGCCGGCATCGGCGAAGTAATCCTCGGGAAAATAGCGACGCTTGATGGCGCTGTAGTCACCGTATCGAAACGGGATATTGGCCTGGGGCGCGAGCCAGGGGTGATCGTTGACGGTCGGGTCCCAGAAGTGATGATGGGCGTCGATGATCGGGCCGTTCCATAACGCATTAGTCATGACGCACCTCATCCAGGCTGATGAACAAGGTCGCCAGCACGAAGACTGCCGAGCACGCAGCGAAGAACCCGAGCACCGGAGCAAAGCCACCGGTCGCTTGCAGGATCACCCCCACCAGAATCGGTACCGCGATGCCGCCCGTGCTGCCGGCCATGTTCATCACGCCGCCGATCAGGCCGACCCGCGCCGGCGCCGCCAATAGCGCCGGGAAGCTCCAGTAGAGACTGCCCCACATCAGGAAAAACGCGGTCATGGCCAACAGCGCCACCGCCGCAAAAGAATTACTCAAGGTCGGCAGCAACAGGAACGCGCCCAGAGCCACCAGGCCGGAAAACGCCAGCAGGCTCTTGACCGCCACACCGCGGCTGACGCCTTTGCGGATCAAGCCATCGCAGAGGAAACCACCGGTCAACGAGCCGAGCGCACCGCAAACGAAGATCACGAAGGTCGCCGCACCAATGCCCTTGATATCAAAACCACGGGCCTGGGCCAGGTAACTCGGGCCCCAGGTCAGCAGGCCGAAATACACCATGGCCCAACTGGCCCGGCCGATCAGCAAACCGCTCAGGGAACGGGCCGCGATGCCCAGGCCTTTGACCGCTACCCGCGCGGCTTCGGCAGCGGGAGTGGCGCGACCGGCGTTGATCTTCTCCAACTCATCTTCATTGACCTGCGGATGACTGGCCGGGTCATCGCGCAGGTAACGCCGCGCCAGCCAAGCCAACACCAGGGTCGCAATACCGGCGATCACAAACGCCAGGCGCCAGGAGTCCAGGGAGGCAATCAGCCAGGCAATGATCAACCCACCAAGGGCCACGCCCAACGGGCTGCCACTGTCCATCAGCACCGCCCCGCGACTGCGCTCGCTCGGCGCCAGCCACAGGGAAATCAGTTTACCGCCCGACGGGAACAGCGGTGCTTCGGCGGCCCCCAGCGCAACCCGGGCAAACAACAACGACAAGCCGCCGGTGGCGAACGCCGCCAGCACCTGAAACGTGCCCCACAACCCGGTGGACCAGCTGATGACCCGGTGCGGACCAAATCGATCAATCAACCAGCCGCCCGGAATCTGCAACAACGCATAGGCCCAGAAGAAGCTGCTGAGGATCAGCCCTTGCAGGCTCGGTGACAGGGAGAATTCATGGGCGATGGTCGGCATCGCGATGGACAGCGACACCCGGTCGATCAGGTTGACCATGGTCAGCGCGAAGATGATCGCGAAGATCCGCCAACGCACGTTGCTGGCCTTGGCGGTGGAGCTCTGCGCGGGTACCGCGGCCTGGGGCTGGATATCTGCACCGGCCAGATTCAGGGATGCACTGGAACGAGCCATGGTGCGTACCTCTTTTATTATTTTTGTGGAGACAGCAGCGCCGCTTCCTGGCGACGTTTGTGAGCACTATCGAAGGCTCGGTGATAACCGTCTAATCAAAACTTGAAATCAGGCGATAGCCTCGAGTTATGTCATGCCCTGCTTTCAATGCCCTTTCAACCATGCACGCCCTTCACTGTAGGAGCGAGCCAGCTCGCGATGGACTTCAACAAAAACGCTTGTTTCCTGAGTTAACGCAGCGCCCTTGAGTACATCGCGAGCAGGCTCGCTCCTACAGAAGTGCCTGTTCGTTTGCCGAGCTATAACCCCAGGCTATCGGTGTATGTATTGTTTTGACTAGACGCCGTGCCCGCACCTTCACACACTCAGCCCAGGCTTGCGGCTTCACGGCACAGTCAAGTCGCTCATAACAATTACAAGAACATAAAAACGAGGCTCTTCCATCATGCGAAATGCATTCGTCCGTCGCACCTCCCGTCTGTTTCTCGGCTGCACCCTGATCACCGCCAGCGCCCTTCCCGCTTTTGCTAACGCCTGGCAACCGGACAAGAACGTCGAAATCGTCGTCGCCGGTGGCCCCGGTGGTGGCACTGACCAGCTCGGTCGCCTGATCCAGTCGATCATCACCACCCACAAGCTGCTCGACGTGAACACCATCGTCCTGAACAAGGGCGGCGGCAACGGTGCCGAAGCCTTCCTCGACATGAAAATGAACAAGGGCGATGCCGAGAAACTGGTGATCGGCACCAACAACATCTACCTGTTGCCTCTGGTGTCCAAGCTCGGTTACCAGTGGCAGGAGCTGACCCCGATTGCCGCCGTGGCCGAGGATGACTTCATTCTCTGGAGCTATAAGGGCGCGCCGTGGAAGGATGCGAAAAGCTTCTACGAAGCGGTCAAGGCTGACCCGTCGAATCTGCGCATGGGAGGCAGCCAGTCCAAGGACGTCGACCAGACCCTGACCCTCCTGCTGAACCAGACCAACAACAGCAAACTGGTGTACATCCCGTTCAAGAGCGGCAGCGAGGCCGCGACCCAATTGGCCGGAAAACACATCGCCGCCAACGTCAACAACCCCAGTGAAAGCATCAGTCAATGGCGTGGCGATCAGGTCCAGCCGCTCTGCGTGTTCAGCAAGGAGCGCATGAGCTACACCGACAAAGTCGCCGGCGACAAGTCCTGGGCGGACGTGCCGACTTGTCACGAACAAGGTCTGGGCATCGATCAGTATCGCTTCCCGCGCACCGTGTTCATGCCCGGCGAAGTCACCGCCGAACAGCGGGCGTTCTATGTCGAGCTAATGCGCAAAGTCACGGAAACTCCGGAGTTCAAGGCCTACGTCAAGCAGAACGCTCTGGTGCCGACCTTCCTCGAAGGCGAGCCACTGACCGCCTACATCGAAAAAGACACCGCCCGCGTCACCCCGGTGTTCAAAGAAGCCGGTTGGTTGAAAAACTAAAGTTGTCACGACCGCTCGCCTGCGGGCGGTCGTCATCTGCTGGAGGTGTTTCATGTCCCATTCTTCGGATTCACCGGCACGGGTCGGCACCCGTTGGGTCGAACTCGGCCTGGCGTTGTTCACCACCCTGATCGGGGTTGTGGTGATGTTCGGCAGCGTCGAGCAAGGCATCGGCTGGGGGGATACCGGCCCCGAGCCGGGTTACTTCCCCTTCTACATCGGCCTGATGTTGAGCGCCGCGAGCATCGCCAACGGCGTGTTGACCGTGGTGCGCTGGCAAGCATTGAGCGTTGCGTTCGTCAGTTACAGTGCATTCAAACAAGTGATGTCGGTGTTCATCCCGATTGCGCTGTTCGTCGGCACCATGCCCTTCACCGGCATCTATGTGTCCTCGGCGTGTTTCATTGCCTGGTTCATGTGGCGTGACAAAGTGCGCGCCAAACCGTACAGCAAATGGATGATTGGCAGTGTGTCCCTGGGCGCGGTGCTCGCCAGTTACCTGATTTTCGCGTTGTGGTTCAAGGTGCCGCTGGATGCCGGCCCACTGGGCGACTGGATTGCCCTGGCCGGGAGAAATTTCAAATGAGCGAGTTCGATTCCCTGCTGCAAGGCATGAACCTGATCCTTACGCCGGGCCATATCGGCCTGATGGTGATCGGCGTGCTGCTGGGCATCCTGGTCGGCGTGTTGCCCGGTCTCGGTGCCCCCAATGGCGTGGCGCTGTTGCTGCCGCTGACCTTCACCATGTCACCGGTGTCGGCGATCATCCTGTTGTCGTGCATGTATTGGGGCGCGCTGTTCGGCGGCTCGATCACCTCGATACTGTTCAACATCCCCGGAGAGCCCTCATCGGTGGCGACCACCTTCGACGGATATCCGATGGCTCGCGAAGGCCGCGCCGCCGAAGCGCTGACCGCCGCGTTCAGCTCGGCCTTGATCGGCGCGCTGTGCGGTGTGTTGCTGCTGACTTTTGTGTCGACCCGGATTGCCGAATTCGCCATGTCCTTCAGTTCGCCGGAGTTCTTCGCGGTGTACCTGTTGGCGTTCTGCACCTTCATCGGCATGAGCAAGAACCCGCCGCTGAAAACCATGGTGGCGATGATGATCGGTTTCGCCATGGCGGCGGTCGGCATGGACACCGTGTCCGGCAACCTGCGCCTGACATTCGACCAGCCGATCCTGATGACCGGCATCAGCTTCGAAGTCGCGGTGATCGGTCTGTTCGGCATCGGTGAAATCCTCTGCACCGTCGAGGAAGGCCTGGTATTCCGTGGTGAGCATGCGCGGATCACGCCGATGGTGATTTTGCGCACCTGGGCGAAATTGCCGCGCTACTGGTGGACGATTGTGCGCAGCACCCTGGTCGGTTGCTGGATGGGCATCACCCCGGGCGGACCGACCGCCGCGTCATTCATGAGCTACAGCCTGGCCCGGCGTTTCTCGAAGAACCGCGAAAACTTCGGCAAGGGCGAAATCGAAGGGGTGATCGCCCCGGAAACCGCCGACCACGCCGCCGGCACCAGTGCCCTGCTGCCGATGCTGACACTGGGCATTCCCGGTTCCGCTACGGCCGCGGTGATGCTCGGTGGCTTGATGATCTGGGGCCTGCATCCGGGGCCGACGCTGTTCGTCGAGCAACACGATTTTGTCTGGGGCCTGATCGCCAGCATGTACCTGGGCAACGTAGTGAGCCTGATCGTCGTGCTGGCCACTGTGCCGTTGTTCGCTTCGATCCTGCGCATTCCGTTCTCGATCATCGCGCCGATCATCATCATGGTCTGCGCCATCGGTGCCTACTCGGTGCACAACTCGTTCTTCGACGTGGTGCTGATGCTCGGCTTCGGTGCGCTGGGTTATCTGTTCAAGAAACTCGGCTACCCGATTGCGCCGCTGGTGCTGGCGGCGGTGCTGGGGGACAAGGCAGAAGATGCGTTCCGCCAGTCGATGCTGTTCTCCGACGGGCACCTGGGGATCTTCTGGTCCAACCCGTTGGTCGGCAGCCTGACCACGGCAGCGCTGCTGATGCTGTTCTGGCCGTTGATTTCCAAAGCGCTGCAAAGCCTGATGGGCCTGCGCAAATCCCACGTTGCCAAGGCAAAATCGGTGCTGTGACACAGCAATGCTGGCAACGCCTGGCATTTGTTGTCAGGCTTGCCACAGTCCTTCTTTCGAGCACGGCCAATGACCCGAATTCCTGATGCCAATGTGATCCACAGTCGACTGCGCCTGCGCCAACTGCGGTTGATGCTGGCGTTGCAGGAATTCGGCTCGTTGCGCCGCGCCGCCGACCACATTGGCATGACCCAACCGGCTGCGACCAAAATGCTCCATGAAGCCGAGGACCTGTTGGGCGTCGAGCTGTTCGAGCGTCTGCCCCGGGGCATGCGCTCTACCCCGTTCGGGGAAACGGTCATCTACTACGCGCGTATGGTATTCGCCGAACTCAGCGGCATGCGTGAAGAACTGGTCGCTCTCGAATCCGGCAACCTTGGCCGGGTCGCGGTCGGGGCCATTCCGGCGCTGGCCTCGGGGCTACTGACCCGCACCATCGCCACCTTGAAACAAAGTCACCCGCGCTTGTCGATGAGCATTCAGGTCGACACCAGCGACGTACTGGTGCAGGCACTTTTACAGGATCAACTGGATATCGTGCTGGGGCGGATTCCGGCCGGTGCCCGGGCCGAAGAGCTGCTGTTCGACAGCCTTGGCGAGGAAGCTCTGTGCGTGATTTGCGGCGCACAGAATCCATTGGCGAAGGCCACGCAACTGAGTTGGGCCGAATTGCAGAACATGACCTGGGTGCTGCAACAACAGCCCAGCCCGATGCGCGCGATCATCAACCAGGTATTCCACAACGCGCGGGTCGACATCCCGAGCAGCATCGTCGAAACCACGTCGATCATGACCTTGCTGTCGTTGATCCAGCAGACCGACATGCTCGGCGTCACACCGCTGTCGGTGGTCGAGGATTATCCGGGTCGGGATTTGCTCGCGGTGCTGCCGATCAAGTTCGAGGCGCGACTGCCGCCTTTCGGGCTGATCACCCGGCGCCATCGCATTCAGTCTTCAGCGATGCAGGCGTTCATGAATTCGGTGCGGGCCGAGCATGCACTGGCCAAATGATAAAGGCCCGGAGCATTGCTCCAGGCCTTCTCGGGTTTACCCGCAATTACACGGTTTTACGGAAGACGAACACCAGACCGACAATGATCAGCAGCATGCCGAACAAGCTCAACATCGCCAGGCGATTGCCGAAGATCAGATAATCCATCACCGCCGTTACCGCTGGCACCAGGTAAAACAGGCTGGTGACATTCACCAGATTGCCTTGAGCAATCAAGCGGTACAGCAACAACGTTGCCAGCACCGACACCACCAGCCCCATCCACAACACCGGCAGGATGAAACCGCTGCTGTGCTCGAAGTGAAACGGCTGGAAGGGTACGAAAATCCCGCACAACAGCAGTCCGGCCAGATACTGCACCGGCAGTGTGCCGAGGGGATTGTCGGTGATGCGTTTCTGCATGATCGAACCGAACGTCATGCTCGCCAGCGCCAGCAGACCGAAGAGCATGCCCGCCAAAGACATGCCGGCCAAACCGATGCCCTGGTAAACCACCATGATCAACCCGGCCAAGCCTAGCGCCAGACCGAACATCCGGCTTATTGATCGGTGCCGCTCCATGATCACTACGGTGAGAATCGGCTGCACGCCCATGATGGTCGCCATCACCCCGGGCGTGACTTTAAGGTCCAGGGCCAGCAGATAGAAAATCTGATACGCCCCCAACAACACCACGCCGGTGACCATCGCATACAGCATCGGTTTGCCGCCCTTGGGCAACCTCAGCTTGAGCAACGGCACCAGCAACACCAGGCCGCCCAGGGCGATGACGAAACGGAACATCAGGAAGGCAAAGGGCGACGCGTGGGCCAGCCCCCATTTGGAGAAGATCGCCCCGCTGCTCCACAGCAGAACGAACAGGCTCGTGGACGCCGCCGCGAGCGCGGAGTTTTTCGAAAGGACAAACATGAATACCACCTGTAGTCAGGCAAAAAGCCAACTCAGCCGAAGCTGAAATTCAGTCGTTTTTTTCAGGCGGGCGCTTTTTCAGACGTGCTTGGGAACAGCAGAGAGCAGCTGTTCAGCCCGAAATGCCAACGCCTGGCGGTGAGACCACCGCGCACACTGGTGTGCGACTGACAGGAGGGGGGTAATGACTGATCTGCCCCGGCTGCTGATTCCCGCACGGCACGACGCCAGCGTTGACCGCTGAATCGACTACCGCGTTGATGAGGGATGCAGGCATTGGGCTGATCTTTGTTCGAGGGATAAAAAAGTGAGTCCGAAACTCACCGTGCGCCGACTATAACCAGCGTTCGACATGGATTGCAACGACTCGACCAAAAGGCCAGCTACGACAGTCGGTACAGAGTCTGCATTGTGCGGTTGGAGGGGTATTCAGGGATTGCGCGAAAACCTGTAAAAACCGCTCACAACGAGCGGTTCTTTTATTCTGTATCCAGCGTTAGCCAAACAACCAATACCCCAACAACATCAGCACCAGCACCGCCAGTACCGGACGCAGTACACGGTAGGCCTTGGGATTGCGCCGCTTCCATTGCTTGACCACACCACTGAGTTTATCGCTGGAGTTCTTGCTCCAGGCATAGACCCGGTTGATGCCTCCCACTCGCTCGTCATCAAGGTTCTGCGGTGCCGTCGCACGACCTAGCCAGGCGCTGATACTGCGATTGATGCGGGTCATGAAGCGATTGCTCAGCGGACGTTCGATATCGCAGAACAGTATGACACGGGTCTTTTGCGTTTCATTCTTGACCCAGTGCACGTAGGTCTCGTCGAACATCACGTCTTCACCATCGCGCCAGGCGTAAACCTGACCATCGACAAAGATGCGGCAACCATCGGAATTGGGAGTGGACAGGCCCAAGTGATAACGCAGGGAACCGGCAAACGGATCGCGATGCGGATTGAGGTGGCTGCCGCCCGGCAGTAGCGCGAACATGGCGCCTTTGACGCTGGGGATGCTGTTGACCAGTTGCACGGTTTTCGGGCACAAGGCTTCGGCGGAAGTCAGCGGTTTGTCGTACCACTTGAGATAGAAACGCTTCCAGCCCTTCTTGAAGAACGAGCCAAAGCCGGCGTCGTTGTTCTTTGCCGCCGCGCGGATATACCCCTCGTCGAACAAGTGCATCGCTTCGTCGCGAATCACCTCCCAGTTGTCCTTGAGTACATCAAGTTCCGGGAACTTGCTGCGATCCAGATACGGTTTCGAAGGTACACCGGAAAACAGGTACATCAGGGCGTTATAGGGGGCGAACAGTGCCGAATGGTTAACGAACTGGCGCAAAACCGGCAGGCGCGTCTTGCCGCGCAAATGCACATAGAGGGTGCTACCGAGAAACAGCAACAACAACGAGGCTTTCGCGGCAAACGACGGGATCATCGACAACTCCTTTGAAGATAAACGGCACCGCACCACGTCCATTGCCCGACGTGGCTACCAGCATGATAAACACTACCGCCCCGGTGAAAACCTGCACTTTTCAACATTCAATGTTAATGAATGTGCAACAAAGCACTTATTAACATAAGGTGCCTGAACGCTGGCTGATGCAATCCATCATCAACCGGAACAGATCAATGGATCGCAACCAGCGATAACGCCTCAACCGTCAGCGCCAGTCACGATCCGCCAATATCTGGCACTTACTGGCGATTCTCCTGTTCGGTAAACAGATCACTGAACAGCATGCTCGACAGGTAACGCTCACCGGAATCCGGCAAGATCACGACAATGGTCTTGCCCTGCATTTCCGGGGTCTCCGCCAGTCTTACGGCCACCGCCATGGCGGCGCCGCTGGAAATCCCGCACAAGATTCCCTCTTCCTGCATCAAGCGCAAGGCCATGGCCTTGGACTCTTCGTCACTGACCAGTTCCACCCGATCGACGATCGACAAATCGAGGTTCTTCGGCACAAAACCGGCACCGATGCCCTGGATCTTGTGCGGGCTCGGCTTGATTTCTTCACCCGCCAGGGCCTGGGTGATCACCGGCGACACCACTGGCTCCACCGCCACCGAAAGTATCGGTTTGCCCTGGGTGTTCTTGATATACCGTGAAACCCCGGTGATGGTTCCACCGGTTCCGACACCTGCCACCAGCACGTCGACCGCGCCGTCGGTATCGTTCCAGATCTCCGGGCCGGTGGTTTTTTCGTGGATGGCCGGGTTGGCCGGGTTGTCGAATTGCGCCGGCATGAAGTACTTCGACGGGTCGCCGGCAACGATTTCACCGGCCTTCTCGATGGCGCCTTTCATGCCTTTGGCCGGCTCGGTCAACACCAGTTCGGCGCCCAGTGCCTTGAGTACCTTGCGGCGTTCGATACTCATGGACGCCGGCATGGTCAGCATCAGCTTGTAGCCACGGGCGGCGGCCACGAAGGCCAGGCCGATGCCGGTATTGCCGGAGGTGGGTTCTACGATGGTCATCCCCGGCTTGAGTTTGCCGCTGCCCTCGGCATCCCAGATCATGTTCGCACCGATCCGGCACTTGACCGAGTAACCGGGGTTGCGCCCTTCGATCTTGACCAGGATGGTCACACCACGCGGCGCAATACGATTGATCTGCACCAGCGGCGTATTACCGATGGAGTGGGCGTTGTCAGCGAAAATGCGGCTCATGGCTGGGTCCTTAACGACAGCATTGAAATAGGGCATCAAGGTAAGCCTCTTGCCCGCAGGCGTCCAGTCGGGTCGAACGTCCGCTTATCAGTGCAGTCAATGGCTTTAGACAGCCAGAGATTTGCCGCCATGAAACGTCGATACAGCTGGCCCCTGTGGACCCTCGCCGGCCTCGGTCTGCTGCTGGTTGCCTTGCACATTGCCCTGCCCTACATCGTGCGCGATTACCTCAACGAGAGATTGGCGAACATGGGTGACTACCGCGGCCAGATTACCGACGTGGACCTGGCCCTGTGGCGCGGCGCCTACAAAATCAATGGACTGAAAATCGTCAAGGTCAATGGCAAGGTCCCCGTGCCTTTCGTCAATGCGCCATTGATTGACCTCTCCGTCAGCTGGCACTCGCTCTGGCATGACCACGCAGTGGTGGCCGAGGCGCAGTTCGACAAACCCGAGGTCAACTTCGTCGATGGCGCCAACAAGCAAAATTCCCAGACCGGCGAGGGTACCGACTGGCGAGCACAATTAGGCAAGCTGCTGCCCATTACCCTGAACGAAGTGCGGATCAACGACGGCAAGATCAGTTTTCGCAACTTCAACTCCAAGCCACCCGTGAACATGAATGCCACAAAAGTGGATGCCAACATCTACAACCTGACCAACGTGGTCGACACCAAAGGCAAGCGTGATGCGCGCTTCGAAGGCAAAGCCCTGCTGCTGGGGCACGCACCACTGGAAACCACAGCCACATTCGATCCCTTGAGCGACTTCGAAGACTTCGAGTTTCGCTTGCGCACCACGGATATCGAGCTCAAGCGCTTGAACGACTTCGCCGCGGCCTACGGCAAGTTCGACTTCAACGCCGGCCATGGCGACGTGGTGATCGAAGCCTCAGCCAGCAAGGGGCGACTGACCGGCTATATCAAGCCATTGCTGCGCGATGTTGACGTGTTCAACTGGCAGCAGGATGTGCAAAGCGAGGACAAAGGGCTATTCCGCTCGATTTGGGAAGCCCTCGTCGGTGGTACCGAGACCGTCTTGAAAAACCAGGGCAAAAACCAGTTTGCGACACGGGTCGAGCTCAAGGGTAATGTGCATCAGCAAGATGTCAGCGCATTCCAGGCTTTTTTACAGATTTTGCGCAATGGTTTCATCCAGGCATTCAATGCGCGGTATGAACGGCCAAAGCCGGATGCAGGCTGAGTCACCAAGTGACGCCCCATTCAGAGACTGAATAAGCCGTCTGCGTTCACAGTCGACCGGACACCGCGTTATAGTCGGGGCTGACTCTTTTATTGCTCCCCCGCCCTGCCTCGTACAGGTCGGCGTTACCGTTCGAGGATTAGCAGATGAAGTTCGAAGGCACCCAGGCCTACGTCGCCACCGATGACCTGAAGCTGGCGGTCAACGCCGCCATCACCCTGGAGCGGCCGTTGCTGGTCAAGGGCGAACCGGGCACCGGCAAGACCATGCTCGCCGAGCAACTGGCCGAATCCTTTGGCGCCAAGCTGATCACCTGGCACATCAAATCCACCACCAAGGCCCACCAGGGCCTGTACGAGTACGACGCGGTCAGCCGCCTGCGCGATTCGCAGCTCGGCACGGAAAAGGTCCACGACGTTCGCAACTACCTGAAAAAGGGCAAGCTCTGGGAAGCCTTCGAATCCGAAGAACGAGTCATCCTGCTGATCGACGAAATCGACAAGGCCGACATCGAATTCCCGAACGACTTGCTGCAAGAACTCGACAAGATGGAGTTCTACGTTTACGAGATCGACGAGACCATCAAGGCCAAAAAACGTCCGATCATCATCATTACCTCCAACAACGAAAAAGAGCTGCCGGATGCGTTCCTGCGCCGCTGCTTCTTCCACTACATCGCTTTCCCGGATCGCGTAACGATGCAGCGGATCGTCGACGTGCACTACCCGGACATCAAGAAAGACCTGGTCAGCGAAGCGCTGGACGTGTTCTTCGACGTACGCAAGGTGCCGGGCCTGAAGAAGAAGCCTTCGACCTCCGAGCTGGTGGACTGGCTGAAGCTGTTGATGGCCGACAACATCGGCGAAGCGGTGCTGCGCGAGCGTGATCCGACCAAGGCCATCCCGCCGCTGGCCGGTGCGCTGGTCAAGAACGAACAGGACGTGCAACTGCTGGAGCGTCTGGCGTTCATGAGCCGTCGCGGCAGCCGATAAGGGTCAACGCCATGTTGCTCAACCTGTTCAATGAAATGCGTGCAGCCAAGGTGCCGGTCTCGGTGCGTGAGCTGCTGGACCTGATCAACGCGCTGAAACAACGCGTGACCTTCGCCGACATGGACGAGTTCTATTACCTGTCCCGGGCGATCCTGGTGAAGGACGAAAAGCATTTCGACAAATTCGACCGGGCGTTCGGTGCCTACTTCAATGGCCTTGAAAAACTCGACGACCACTTGCAGGCCTTGATTCCCGAAGACTGGCTGCGCAAGGAATTCGAGCGTTCGCTGACCGACGAAGAGCGGGCGGCGATCCAGTCCCTGGGTGGCCTGGACAAGCTGATCGAAGAGTTCAAGAAACGTCTGGAAGAACAAAAGGAACGCCACGCCGGTGGCAACAAGTGGATCGGCACCGGTGGCACCAGCCCGTTCGGTTCCGGCGGTTTCAACCCGGAAGGCATTCGGGTCGGCGATGCCGGCAAGCGCCAGGGCAAGGCGGTCAAGGTCTGGGACCAGCGCGAATACAAGAACCTCGACGATTCGGTCGAGCTGGGCACCCGCAACATCAAGGTCGCCCTGCGGCGCTTGCGCAAGTTTGCCCGACAGGGCGCGGCCGAAGAGCTGGACATCGACGGCACCATCGACCATACCGCCAAGGATGCCGGCCTGCTGAACATCCAGATGCGGCCGGAGCGGCGTAACACCGTCAAGCTGTTGCTACTGTTCGACATCGGCGGCTCGATGGACGCCCATGTGAAGATTTGCGAGGAGCTGTTCTCGGCCTGCAAGACCGAGTTCAAGCATCTGGAGTACTTCTACTTCCACAACTTCATTTATGAATCGGTGTGGAAGAACAACATGCGCCGCACCTCCGAGCGTACTTCGACCATGGACCTGCTGCACAAGTACGGCGCCGACTACAAAGTGATCTTCATCGGTGACGCCGCCATGGCGCCCTATGAAATCACCCAGGCGGGCGGCAGCGTCGAGCACTGGAACGAAGAAGCCGGTTACGTGTGGATGCAGCGGTTCAAGGAGAAGTACAAGAAACTCATCTGGATCAACCCGTATCCGAAGGACACGTGGGGCTATACCTCTTCGACCAACATCGTGCGGGACTTGATTGAGGACCAGATGTATCCGCTGACCCTTCGCGGGCTGGAGGAAGGGATGCGGTTTCTGTCCAAGTAGAAATTCGTCGCCTGTGGAGGCCTCTTCGCGAGCAAGCCCGCTCCCACATTGGTTTTGTGCACGACACAGATCAAATGTGGGAGCGGGCTTGCTCGCGAAGCTTTTAGCCTTTCAAAAAGCGCTGCAAGTACTCGACCTGTTCACGATGAGCGACATCCTGCACCACCGGCCGCAACCGCACCCGCGCCCCTGGCAGGCACTGCGCAAGCCGCGCCAGCGCCAACGGTGTCAATGCCCCCAATCGCGGATAACCACCGATGGTCTGCCGATCATTGAGCAACACAATCGGCTGCCCGTCAGGCGGCACTTGCACCGCCCCCAACGGAATACCTTCGGAAATCATCGGTTTGCCCTGGTACTGCAGCGCCGTGCCCAACAGGCGAATGCCCATCCGGTCGGCTCGGCTGTCAAGACTCCACACGCTGTTGAACGCATCGAACAGACTCTGCCCGCTGAACTCGCCAATCTGCGCACCCAGCACCAGATCCAGCAATGGCTCGCCGGTGAAGTCCGGCACGCATTGGCTTGGCAACTCCCGCAGCAATACCAGCGAGTTCCCCGAGTAGCTCAAGGACGCGCCTTTACCCAGCGCATGGCCCATTCCGTCCAGGCCACCCAGTTCCTCACGGACCACCGTCGCGCTGCTGCCCAGCACTTTCGGTGCATCAAACCCACCCGGCGCCGCCAGATAGGCCCGGGCGCCGAGTAGCGGCCGGGTGAATTGCAAACGCTGACCTTTGTGCAACCTGAAACTGCGCCATGGCGCCAGCGCTTCGCCGTCCACCTGCGCGCCAAGATCCGCTCCGGCCAAGGCCAGCACGCAATCTTCCTCGGCCGCGAGGGTGAATCCGCCAAGGGTGATTTCGATTACCGGCGCATCCAGCCCGTTGCCCAATAGCCAGTTGGCCCAGGACATCGAACGCCAATCGGCGGCTCCGCCCTGGGTCACGCCCAGATGCCGCACGCCGAATCGACCGGCATCCTGCAACAGGCACAGCGCCGTACTCGCTTCAATGGTCAGACGGCTCATGCCTGGGCCTCCAGTGGCGTATCGTCACCGCCCAGATTAATGAATTCGGCATGGCCAACTGCTTCGAACCGTACGGTGTCACCGGGTTGCATCAGGCTGTAGCCGTCACGGTTGCGATCGAACAATTTGGCCGGTGTGCGGCCGATCAGGTTCCAGCCCCCCGGCGACACCACCGGGTAGGCTGCCGTCTGCCGTTCGGCGATGCCGACACTGCCGGCGGCGACTTTCTTGCGGGGCGTGTTCAGACGCGGCGCGGCAAGCACCTCTTCCACCAGCCCCATGAAGGCGAAGCCCGGCGCAAAGCCCAGGGCAAACACCTGATATTCACGCTCGCAGTGACGACGGATCACCTCCTCCACCGCCAACCCGCTGCGTTGCGACAACAGGCTCAATTCCGGACCGACGCTCAAGTCGTACCACACCGGCAACACATGGCAGGTACCGCGCGTACGCGCATTGGGCGACAGATCGATCAACGCCTGGGCAATCAATTCCCGGGCCTGGGCAGGACTCAGCGCGGTCAAGTCGTAATGCACCATCAAGGTGGTGTAGGACGGCACCAGATCGATCAGATGCCCGGCAAATGCCGTGCGCAGACTTTCACTGGCCGCCAGCATCCACGGCATGTTGGTTTCGGCAATTTCATCGAACAGGCGCACCATCAGGCAGTCCAGCGCCACCACTTCCACCCGCAGCTTCATGACGCGCTCTGCCGGTTCAAGGCTTCACGGATGCGTTGCACGGCAGCGACCGAACTGGCGTTGTCGCCGTGCACGCACAGGGTATTGGCCTGCAAATGCAGGGCGCTGCCATCGCTGGCAGTGAGCGGATCGCCACGGGCAATGGTCAGCGCCTGCTCGATGATTTTTTCCGGATCGTGATGCACCGCTCCCGGCAGTTGTCGCGACACCAGTCTGCCGGCGCTGTCATAAGCGCGGTCGGCAAAAGCCTCGAACCACAGGGTCACGCCGTATTCATCGCCCAGTTGTTGGGCGGCGCTGTTGTCGCGGGTGGCCATCAACATCAACGGCAGGTTGCGATCATAGGACGCTACCGCTTGCAGCACCGCGCGCAGTTGTGCCGGGTTGGCCATCATGTCGTTGTACATCGCGCCATGGGGTTTGACGTAACTGACACGACCGCCCTGGGCCCGGCAGATGCCGTCGAGGGCGCCGATCTGGTAATGCAGAATGTCTTGAAGTTCCTGGGGGGCATAGGCCATGGATCGACGGCCGAACCCCACCAGGTCCTGATAGGCCGGATGCGCGCCAACTTGCACACCGTGGCTGAGGGCCAGGCTGACGGTCTTGCGCATGATGCTCGGGTCGCCGGCGTGAAAACCGCAGGCGATGTTGGCGCAATCGATGAAGGGCATGATTTCCGCGTCCAGACCCATGGTCCAGCTGCCGAAACTCTCGCCGATGTCGCAGTTCAATAGCAGGCGGCTCACACTGAACACTCCTGTAGGCTTTATTCTTTTCAGCTGCGGGACATATCTGTAAGACAGCCCCGCAGATTATCAGTTACTGGGCGTCGAGTTGCTTGCCACGGGTTTCCGGCAAACTCAAGGCCGCGAGGATCACCACGCCGTAGGAAACCGCCGCAAAGGCACCGATGCCTACACTCAGCGGCACAGTCTGGCTGAGCAGGCCAATCAACAGTGGAAACAACGCCGCCAGCGCCCGTCCGATGTTGTAGCAAAAACCCTGGCCCGAACCGCGAATGCGCGTGGGGAACAACTCGGTCAGGAATGCACCCATGCCACTGAAGATCCCGGAGGCAAAGAAGCCCAGCGGAAAGCCCAGCCACAGCATCACGCCGTTGCTGACCGGCAGTTGCGTGTACAGCAACACAATGGTGAACGAGCCGACGGCGAACAGGATGAAGTTCTTTTTACGTCCGAGGATGTCGGTCAAATAGGCGCTGATGACATAACCCACGTAGGACCCGACGATCACCATCGCCAGATAACCGCTGGTATTGAGTACGCTCAAACCACGCTCGTTCTTCAGGAAAGTCGGCAACCAGGAAGTGATCGCGTAGTAACCACCCAGCGCACCGGTGGTCAGCAACGAAGCGCGAATCGTGGTGAAGAGCATGCCGGGGGCGAAAATCTCGTAGAACTTCGACGGGTTGCTCGGCTCCTGCCTGGCTTTGGCTTCACGATAGATTTCCGGGTCCTTGACCAGGCGACGGACGAATATCACGAAGATTGCCGGCACGATGCCGAGGATGAACAGCGCGCGCCAGGCGTCTTCCGGTGGCAATACCGAGAACAGCAGCGCATACAGAATCGCCGTCAACCCCCAACCCAGCGCCCAGCCGGACTGCACCATGCCCACGGCCTTGCCACGGTCCTTGGCTCGAATGACTTCACCGATCAGCACCGCGCCGGCCGTCCACTCGCCGCCGAAACCGAAGCCCATCAGGGTCCGCGCAATCAGCAGTTGCTCGTAGCTCTGGGCAAAGCCGCAGAGGAAGGTGAAGAAGGCAAACCACAACACCGTCAGTTGCAAGGTGCGCACACGACCGATGCGGTCGGACAGAATCCCTGCCACCCAACCACCGATGGCCGAAGCGATCAGTGTACTGGTATGAATCAGCCCGGCTTGACCGGTGGTGATGCCCCACATGGCGATCAGGGTCGGCACCACGAAGCTGAGCATCTGGGTGTCCATGCCGTCCAGGCCATAGCCGATCTTGCAGCTCCAGAAGGTGCGGCGTTCCTGCTGATTGATGTTGCGATACCAGTCGAAAGGTCCCGGGCGGGCCGAGGCTTTCGAAATGGCAGTGGTGTCGGGCGCACTCATGGCAAATCTCCGCGCTGATTTTATTGGTATTGTTCTGAGCCCCGACGACGCCTATCGTGGGAACCGGATGCGTCGATTTTTGGACGCGCGCCCCTGCTGCGTCCAACTAATAAAAACCCGCCTTAGACATAAGAAATCTTTATCCCATGAACCTGAAGTTTCTCGAGACCTTTGTCTGGGTCGCCCGACTCAAGAGTTTCCGCCTGACCGCCGACAAGCTCTTCACCACTCAGGCCTCGATTTCCAGCCGCATCGCAGTGCTTGAAGGTGAACTCGGGGTAAAGCTGTTTCTGCGTGACTCGCGCGGTGTGAGCCTGACGCCCGAAGGCCTCAAGGTGCTTGATTACGCCGAGCAGATGATGGACACCATGCAGGCGCTCAAACAGTCGATCGAGACCCGCTCGAGCAAGGCCGGGCGGGTGCGCATCGGCGTGATGGACACAGTGATCCATACCTGGCTCAGCCCGTTGGTGGCGCAGATGACCGATCACTACCCGCTGGTGGAAATCGAGCTGGTGGCCGATACCTCGCTCAACCTCTGCGATCAGCTGCAAAAAGGCTTTCTCGATGTGATCCTGCAGACCGACCTGCTGCGCCAGGAAAGCGTGCGCAGCCTGGAACTGGCCAGCCACCCCATGGGCTGGATTGTCGCCAGCAACTCGATCTACAACCGAAATTACACGAACGTCGCCGAACTGGCGCGTGAGCGGATTATCACTTATTCGAAAAACTCCCATCCACATCAGGAAGTGCTGGCGCTGATGCAGGCCAATGGCGTCATGACACCGCGACTGAACTGCGTGAATTCGGTGTCGGCCATCACCCGTTTGTTGCGCGACGGCTTCGGCATCGGCGCATTGCCACCGGTGCTGGTGGCCGAGGAACTGGAGCGGGGGGAATTGACCTTGCTGGCCATCGACCAACGCCCGCCCAACCTGCAAGTGGTGGTGTCATGGCGGGTCGGCGCGGAGTGGGTCGAGGAGATCGTGACGTTGTGCCAGCACGTGGTGGAGAACTATGCGCAGAAGGTGGGCGAGCACTACATGGTCTTGAGCAAACCCCTGGCCAGCCTCTGAAAAGGAGCGCCCCACAGCACAACAAGCAATTACTATCATTTGCATTAATATTTTGAAAATGTATTCTCTGCGCGCATTCAGCTAAACCACTGTCCAGAAGGAATCGGACTTGATGCGCGCTTTCACGCAAAGACAGCAGCAACTGCTCTCACACTGGAGCGAAGCCTTCGGCACTCAGGCCTTCCAGTCTCGCCGCATCACCCCCGACCATTTGAGCTATGCACCGGCGCCCGCCGCGCTGCGCTGCTTCCAGCATCTGATCCCGCTTATATCTTGCGTCTCATCGAGAGCGTTGCCTGGCTCTGCGCCTTGACACTGGCGGCCACGGCGCTGGCTTACGAATGGCTGGGGGTTCTCGTCTCCGGGGCATCTGGCAAGGCGCACTGTTCCCCATCACCTAGGCACTGATCGCCAACACCGTGTTTTCAAGCCAGCAGGGTTTTGCCCTCGGGATCCGCCGGGTGCGCTCATTCACCTCCACATCCGGCCCCGCAAATTTGCCTAGCCACACTTATCACGACTAAAAAAAGACCACCTCATGACCCGAACCAAACTTTCCTTGCTGATTCCGTTGCTCGGCTCCGTCAGCGTCCAGACCTGGGCCGAGGACAGCGACCAGCAACCCGGCACATTGAACATGCAAGCCACCGTCGTTTCCGCGACTCGCAGCGAAGCGAGCATTGCCTCGATTCCTGGCTCGGTCCAGGTGATCGACGAGCAACAGATCCGCGAGCAGAGTGGCGCGGGGCGTCGGGTCTCCGACATTCTGGGGCAACTGGTTCCCGGACTGGCGCCGTCCAGCGGCGGGATGAGCAACTTTGGCCAGACCCTGCGCGGGCGCAACATGCTGGTGTTGATCGACGGCGTGTCGCAGAACGCCACGCGTGACAACTTCCGCCAGCTCAACAGCATCGCGCCGGCCAGTATCGAACGCATCGAGGTGGTTTCCGGCGCCAGCAGCATTTACGGTGCCGGTGCCTCAGGCGGCATCATCAACATCATCACCAAGCGCAATCAGGGTCAGGACCTTGCCTACAGCAGCAAACTGGGCCTGACCAGCGGCAACAACCTCAACAGCAAGGGTTTCGCCTACGAGGCCTTTCAGAGTGCGACCGGGCGCAAGGATGCCTTAGACTGGTACGTGTCCGCCGACCTGACCCAGCGCAACGACCAGTATGACGGCAACGGCAATCGCATCCCTCAGGACACGTCCCAGGGCAGCAACATGGACACCGAAACCTATGACCTGCAAGGTCGTTTCGGTTACGAACTGGATGCCGACAAAAAACTCAGCCTGTCGCTGCAGGACTACAAGGATCAGCAGGACACCGGCTACACCAAAGACCCGAAAAACCCGCAGCAAGCCGTGGCGGTCCAAGGGCTGAAACTTGATGACCAACCCTATACCCATAACCAGGCGGCCAACCTCAACTACACCGACAACGACTTCTACGGCCAGGGCCTGCAACTGGAAAGTTACTGGCGCCGGGCCGACGCGTTGTTCTTCCCGGACCTGTCGCGAGGCAAGGCCGGGATCGCCGACAATAACAGCGTGCAGGATGTCTACGGCCTGCGTGCGGCCATCGACACGCCGTTGCCGGCCATCGGCAGCGCCACAGGCAACCTGGTCTGGGGCGCCGACTATGATCACGAACGCTCCCGCCAGCGTGGTGACCAATACACCCTCAAAGGGCTGACCTACACCAAGACCGGCACCACTTACGAGATGGGCCCGGATATCGAAACCACCACCAAGGCGCTGTTCGGGCAGATGTCCTGGGACATCGGGGACTGGACCTTGCGTGGCGGTGTGCGCCGCGAATGGATCGAAAGCGAGGTCTCCGACAGCATCGCCTACGGGCAGATCGTGCAGACCGGCGTACGCGCCGTCCT
The DNA here is from genome assembly GCF_019956175.1 of Pseudomonas sp. BF-R-30. NCBI lineage: Bacteria > Pseudomonadati > Pseudomonadota > Gammaproteobacteria > Pseudomonadales > Pseudomonadaceae > Pseudomonas > Pseudomonas sp. BF-R-30. Next base: position 21,754 of record NZ_JAHBDE010000038.1, read on the forward strand.
GCCCGGTGACACCCTCAAATACGACGCCACGCTCTATAACCTGGGCGCGGTCTATCACCTGAGTGAGCATCAGGACGTCTTCGCCAATTTCAGCCAGGGCTTTTCGCTGCCGGACATCCAGCGCTTCCTGCGTGACGTGAGCAGCACCTTCGACATCCAGAGCCTCAACGCCCAGGCCATCAAGGTCGACAGCTATGAGCTGGGCTGGCGCGGTGACTGGGACCGGTGGCAGGCCGACGTCACCGTCTATGAAAACACCTCGGACGTGACCCAGTTCTACGATGCCAATAGCCGTGTCTTGCGTCTGATCAATCAGAAGGAGCGGGTTCGCGGCATCGAAAACAGCCTGACCTACCGCGCAACCGATCACTGGTCGGTGGGTGGTACCTATGCCTGGGCCAAGGGCGAGACCCAGCAGAACGGGAAATGGATCGATCTGCCGGCAACACGTATTTCACCGGCCAAGACCACGCTATTCGTCGGCTACACCGAAGACGACTACAGCCTGCGCCTGCAAGGCATGCACCTGTCCAGTTACGACGCTGCGGCCAAGGACAACAACGGGCGCGACATCGAAGGCTATACGCTGGTGGACCTGCTCGGCTCCGTGTACTTGCCGGTCGGTCGCCTGGAAGGCGGGGTGTACAACCTGACCAACCGCACGTACGTCAACCTGTTCGCCCAGGCCAACGCCAAAGCGCCATACCCCAACGCCGAAGGCCGTACCTTGAGCATGAGCTATTCGATAGATTGGTAATCAACCGAGGAGCCGGCTTGCCGCCTCCTCGACGTTCGACGGGGTTACAAACCGCGCAAATCCCGCTCTTCGATCGGCCGGCTCTGGCGCAGACGCTTGCCGCCCAGCACCACCCAGTCGATCAGTCGGAACAGGCACTCGATCCCGAACGACAGCAGCAAGGCGCCGCTCATGCCCCAGACCATCGCTTCGGGCGTCAACAGGATCTGGTAGCTGTAGCCATTCCAGGTTTCCTTGCGGATATCCGGATCGGCGGCCAGCACCACTTGCAGGAAGCGGATGTACCACGGGCCCTGCATCGCCTGGAATTGCTTGTCCAGCGCCACCTGACGGGTCAGCAGGTTGCCCAGGCTGTCGGCGTCGCTGCGAAAGATCGGGTCTTCGCTGGCGCGGTAATGCGCGACCAGAGCCTGCATGTCACCCTTGAAGAACTGATTGGCGGTGTTCTGGAAGCCGCTCAGACTGGCCTGCGCCTCGATCAGGTGGGCCTCGACCCGTTTGGTGTAATCGCTGATGAAGCCCGGTACCTGGACACCGATCAACAGGCCCGCCGCAAACAACACCAGCCGTAGATAACTGAGCAACATGCAAGGAGTCCTTATTCGGTCTGGCCCTGGCTGACACATTCGCCGCGTCGCCACAGGCTCCATTGACCCGGTTCGTAACGGGTCCAGGTTTCGTTTTCGGTCAGGGGTTCGGTGGCGATGACGGTCACCACATCGTTAGGCGTGGTTTCGGCCTGAAAGTCGACGATCACGTCGACATCTTTCAAGCGCGCCGGGCCAAACGGTGCACGACGGGTGATTTGCGCCAGCTTGGTCGAGCAATAGCAGAACAGCCAGTCACCGTCGCTGAGCAGGCAGTTGAACACGCCTTTGCTGCGGTATTCGGCGCACGCTGCCACCAGATCAGGCAGCAGCTCTTCGACCTCGACCGGCTCGGGGAACGCCGCACGCACACGGTTGAGCAAATCGCAAAACGCTGCTTCGCTGTCGGTATCGCCGACCGGGCGATAGAAACTGGCCACTGGCTGGAAGTCCGCCAACTGGCCGTTATGGGCAAAACACCAGTTGCGCCCCCACAGCTCACGGACGAACGGATGCGTGTTGGACAGGGAGACCTTGCCGACGTTGGCCTGGCGGATGTGCCCGATCACCACTTCGCTCTTGATCGGATAGCGCTGCACCAGGTTCGCGACCTCCGACTCGCAGCTCGCCGCGGGGTCCTGGAACAGCCGTAGCCCACGGCCCTCATAGAAGGCAATGCCCCAGCCATCGCGGTGCGGGCCGGTGCGTCCGCCGCGCTGCATCAGCCCGGTGAAGCTGAACACGATATCGGTCGGGACATTGGCGCTCATGCCCAATAACTCACACATGCTCGGACTCTCGCTCAATCGCAGGGGGCAAGGTTACAGACGGGGTTCGACTCGCATCCGCTGAGGAGTGCTCGGCACGGGCGGACGACCGTAACGATCATCGCCGGCACCGCCGAACGGTTGATCGTCCTCGGGCTCGTCGGCACGGACGGCGGCTTTGGCGGCGGCAGCCTGTTCCCTGCGGGCATTGGAGGCACGCTCGATGGGGAAACGGATCGCCACCAGCACCAGATAGAAGCCGAACGCGATCATGCCGTACATGAACAGATCGGAAATCGCCCGCCAGGCGTTGTTGCCGACCTTGAACAGCAGGTCGAGCGCGGTAATGGCGAGAGCCGGTGCGACTTTATCCTTGACCGGGTCGATGATGGTCGGGCTGAACAGCAGCACGACCATCGCCAGCCGTAGCGGCTCACGCAGCCAACGCCACATCCAGCGGGTCAAGCGCATCCACACCAACAGGCAGCCCAAAGCGGCGAAGGCGTAGAGGCCCCAAGCGATCAGATAGTCGTTCTCGGTCATGGTGTCCATGGCAAGGCAGGCAAGTCGGGTGGAGACAGGCCATTACTGGCCTGCCTCCCCCTAAGAACCGTACGTGCGCCTTTCAACGCATACGGCTCAAGTCTTTAGAAAGCCCCTTGCGGAGCCGGTTTGTTCACTGTCAATCCACGGCTGTGAAGCTGTTGGTGACAAATAGGATGCAATAGTACCCGGTTATCCAGGGTGTCTCTACCGCCATGAGTGCGGTGGATAATGTGATGGTCATGCCATCCCGTTTCCTTCGTAATCGGTTGTTTGCACATCAGACACAGTCCTTTCTGGCTTTGATAGAGACTGAGAATCTGTTTGCGATACTTCAGCTTTTTCAGCATCTGTGCCGTCCGCAGCTTCTCGCCCATTTCTTCCATGGAGGGGTCGAAGGGGTTGTACTCCCCACTAACCTTCCTGTGTCGTTCGATCGGTGTACTCGCAAGCGAATACAGAGCGACCTCCTTTTTCGTCCCGTTTTCCTCCAACATCGTGGTGGCAAACACCCAACTTCTGCTTCCTTGAATTCGGAAATACTTCTTCCCGATCCATTGCAGTGACTTGTTCGGGTGCCGCCGCTTTGCCCAACGCCATAGAGCATGAAACAACAAATTATCCATGCGGCTGTAGGCCTGCTTGGCTACTACAGGCTGGTGATACAGCGCCCAGCCTTTCAAGATGGGATTGAGCAATCGAATCAAATACTCCTGCTTCACCATCTTGTTGGCGTCGATGACATCCTTCACCTTGTGATAGAACGCCTTGACGTTCTTCTTACTCGGTTTGATCAGAAGCTTCCCGTCGTACTTACGGAAATTCCAACCCAGAAAGTCGAAGCCTTGATCGGTATGGACGATATGTGTTTTCTCAGGGGATAACTGCAACCCGCGTACTGCCAGGAATTGCTCCACCCAAGGTCTGATTTCGCTTGCCAGTACCTCTTTCGAGTTTCCAGTAATCACAAAATCATCCGCATACCGCACCACGTTGATCTTCAGCTTTCTGGCCCTTGTCACGCCCAGATACTGCTTGAGCTGTGTTTCCAGACCATCGAGCGCCGTATTTGCCAAGGTAGGCGAGATAATCCCGCCTTGTGGCGTACCAGCATCCGTTGCCTGTAGCTGGCCTTTATGAATCACGCCAGCCTTCAACCATTTCCGAAGAATCGCTTTGTCCATAGGGACGTTGGCGAGCATCCAGTCATGATTAATGTGATCAAAGCAGCCTTGTATGTCCGCCTCCAGTATCCATTGGGCCGAGACCTTCTTGGACAGGCAAACAAACAACTGACCCATCGCATCCGCCGTGGAGCGTTCGATCCTGAAGCCGTAGCTATTCGGATCGCCCTTGGTTTCTGCAATGGGGGCCAGAGCCAGCAAATACAGCGCCTGCATAGCCCTGTCAGTCATGGTTGGGATACCCAAAGGGCGTTCCTTCCCATTCGACTTCGGAATGAACACACGCCGTAAAGGTCGTGGCTTATATCCGTGACGCTTCAACCCATTTGCCGCTTTCCATTTTGCGTCGGGTGTATCCCAGAGCACGCGGTCGACTCCCGCCGTGCGCTTACCCTGGTTTTCAGTGACTCGCCGTACGGCCAAGTATCTGGCCGATCGAGAGCGGGTCAGCATCCGTTGCAGGGCTTTCACCCTGCGCCATTTGCCTTCCCGACAAGCCTTCGCAATCCGCACCTGCATTGCCCGAACATTCCGCTGAACACGACACCAATCGATGTCATGCCATTGTTGCGGAGTGCCAGAAAGCGCAGGCACGGCCATTTGGCTGTGCTCTATCATGCTGCCTTCCTCTCAAGTTTCCCCGAGCAGAAGACGTACGCATCCCCTGACGGGAATGGACGCTCCCGTCAGGGTTGGATTAGTAGGAGGCCCAATACTGCTGGGTCTCTAAGATCATTGAGACAGGTTCAGTCAGAGTTCATGCGACGAAAGACCACGCAGAAGTCTGCCCAGTTTCCCGTGGGGTAATGTCCCAACCCCTATCCGAGCCATTACAGCCCGGCTTTCGCTTTCTCTGCGATCCCATACCCACACAGCCAACAGATCCCCTTGCGGTTCACCTGCCCGAAGGCGGCCATACGGGCTTACCACGTTCCCTGCCTGTCACACGATTGGTTTAGGGCCTGCCTTTTCACCGATGGTCCTATGACGACGTACCTCAAGCCTCTACAGAGGTATCCGACCACGTGCCTTTTGGCTCAAGCCTGACAGCAGTTTTGGCTTGTTCATAATTACGGCGTTTATCAGCAGTTCACTTACGTTACCCATGCCAACCAGCCTAGCGTCTCAACCCGGTACTGCTCCGAGTATCTATGCTTTACCTCGCGGCAAAAGCACACCCTGACGGGGACTACATTGTGAGAAGAGCTTCACACCTCACCGTTACCAGTGACGCATGTCTTCCTAGGCTATCGTTGGTCGCACAACGAGTCCGCTGCCACCTTGCGAGCAAGGTAGATGGACAATGACAGACAGAGCTTTCGCTCATGTCTCCGGTTTGATGTGAGCAGGGACTGCCGAGGCAGCATGCCCAAAGAATTGTTACCTCCTGTTTCAAAAGCAGGAGGGAACCCCAGCGGGGATTCTCTCCCGCATGGGTTTAACCCTGAATAGGGCTGATGTGTAGTAGGCACTCCAGCACCGGAAAATCTGGTACTGCGGTCGAGCCACCGAGCGCTAATCGACCTTGAGTTTGCCACCGCCGCTGCGGCAAGTCCTTGAAGGCATTGGACTTCTGGGAGGGTTTTGTTTCTTGGGGTTGGGTACCCAAGCTCTTGGCTTCCTTTCGGAAGCCCTTCAAGATGACTCTACACCTCGAAGTCTTGGAGACACGCTACGCGTGTCGCACAGAGGCGCTTATGATAACGGCTTTTCGCCCATCAGGCTGCATCAATGCCTGACTGTTGGGCGCTATCCATGTGGGAGCGGGCTTGCTCGCGAATGCGGCTTATCATTCAACAATGATATTGACTGACCCAACGCCTTCGCGAGCAAGCCCGCTCCCACAGGTTGCCAAGCCCCTATTCCGTACACTGCTCGAGAGCCCTTCATGCCCCTATCCGCCAACATTCACGACGCTCCGATTGCCCACAAGGCTGAAGGCTCCGACCCGTATGCCTGGCTGCAAGAGCGCGACACCGAGGCAGTGCTCGACTACCTGAAAGCCGAAAACAGCTATCAGCAAGTGCAAACCGCCGACCAGGCCGCATTGCGCGAAACCCTGTTCCAAGAGATCAAGGGGCGGATTCTCGAGACCGATCTGTCCCTGCCCTCGCCATGGGGCCCCTATCTGTATTACACCCGCACCACGGCAGGCGATGAGTACGCCAGGCACTACCGCTGCCCGCGTCCGGCCGATGACAGCCTGACCCTCGACGAAAGCCGCGAACAACTGCTGCTGGACCCCAACGAACTGGCCAAGGGTGGTTTCTTTTCGCTCGGGGCGTTCAGCATCAGCCCGGACCACCAGCGTCTGGCCTACAGCATCGACTCCAGCGGCGAGGAGATTTACACGCTGTTCGTGAAGGAATTGTCCGACGGCCGTGTCAGCGAGCTGGAATTCCAGGACTGCGACGGCAGCATGACCTGGGCCAACGATAGCCTGACGCTATTCTTTGGCGAACTGGATGACACCCATCGTCCGCACAAGCTGTATCGCTATCGACTGGACGGTACGGCGGCCGAAGAAGTGTTCCATGAGCCGGACGGGCGCTTCTTCATGCATTGCTACCGTTCCAGCTCCGAGCAGCAATTGCTGCTGTCCGTGGGCAGCAAGACCACCAGCGAAGCCTGGGTGCTTGACGCCAACCAACCGCAGCACGCCTTTGCCTGCATCGCGCCACGGGTCGAGGAGCATGAGTACGACGTCGACCACGGCGTACTCGACGGTCAATGGACCTGGTTCATTCGCAGCAACCGTGACGGCATCAATTTCGCCTTGTACACGGCCGTCGATACCGGCGCCGCGCCCACCGAAGCCGACTGGCAGAACCTGATCCCCCACAGCGACACGGTGATGATCGACGGCATCAGCCTTAACACCGGGGCCATGACCCTGAGCCTGCGGGTTGGCGGCTTGCCGGTCATTGAAGTTCACCCACAAAGCCTGGCGCCTTATCGTGTGCAACTGCCGGATGCGGCCTACAGCCTGCACGTGCAAAACAGCCTGGAGTTCGAAAGCGACCGGATTCGCCTGCGCTACGAAGCGTTGAACCGTCCGGCGCAAATCCGCCAGCTTGAACTGGCGACCGGCGAGCAGAAAGTCCTCAAGCAAACCCCGGTGCTCGGCCCGTTCGATGCCGACGCCTACGTCAGCCAACGCCTGTGGGCCACTGCGCCGGACGGCACGCAAGTGCCCATCAGCCTGGTGATCAAGCGCGCAGACCTGGGCAAACCCGTGCCGCTGTACCTCTACGGCTATGGTGCCTACGGCGAAAGCCTCGACCCATGGTTTTCCCACGCGCGCCTGAGTCTGCTGGATCGCGGCATGGCGTTTGCCATTGCCCACGTGCGTGGCGGCGGCGAACTGGGGGAAGCCTGGTATCGCGCCGGCAAACAGGAGCACAAGCACAACACCTTCAGCGACTTTATCGCCTGCGCCGAACACCTGATCGCCCAAGGCTTCACCACTGCACCGCAGTTGGCTATCAGTGGCGGCAGCGCCGGTGGCTTGCTGATCGGCGCGGTGCTCAACCAACGGCCGGAGCTGTTTGGCGCCGCCATCGCCGAAGTGCCGTTCGTCGACGTACTCAACACCATGCTCGACCCTGATCTGCCATTGACCGTGACGGAGTACGACGAGTGGGGCAACCCTGAAGAGCCGGACGTCCATGATCGGATCAAGGCCTACGCCCCGTATGAAAATGTCACCGCGCAAGCTTATCCGGCCACCCTGGTGATCGCCGGTTACAACGACAGCCGCGTGCAGTATTGGGAAGCGGCCAAGTGGGTGGCGAAATTGCGCGCGACCAAGACCGACAGCAATCCCCTGCTGCTCAAGACTGAATTGGGTGCCGGGCATGGTGGGATGAGCGGTCGATATCAGGGATTGCGTGACGTAGCACTCGAATATGCATTTTTGTTCAAGGTTTTGGGCATGGCCTGAGGAACCTGGCGCGGCGTGCCGGTCTTAATTGCGTACACCGGCAGCCGATACAACACAAAACCCCTGTGGGAGCGGGCTTGCTCGCGAAGGCGGTGTGTCAGTCAACATCTCTGCTGAATGTTACGGCCCCTTCGCGAGCAAGCCCGCTCCCACAAGGGATTTGCGGTGAATTCAAGTCAGCGACAATCACAAAAAAGACCGTGACGACATGTCTGAACCAACCTTTCTGAACAACGAAATTCGCGACTGGCTGATGGATTGCGGCCTGTTCAATCAACTGCAGCCAGCCGACTTCGCCGCGGCTTCGGGCTACTTCAGTATCAGCACCATTGCCCAGGGCGAGGAAATCTTCCAGGAGGGCGATGCCGGCAGTTTCATGTGCATCATCCATACCGGTCAGGTGGCGGTGCAGAAAACCAACGCTGACGGGCAGCGAGTCACCATCGCCACGTTGCGCAGCGGCCGCTCGTTCGGTGAAATGGCCGTGCTCGACGGCGAACGGCGCTCGGCCAGTTGCGTGGCCGCAAGCAACTGCCAGTTGCTCAACCTGGGCAAGGACTCGCTGGAAAAGATGCTCAACGACGCACCGAAAATCGCCGCCAAGATCATCCGCGCCCTCGCCGTTTCCCTTTCCAAACGACTGCGCATGGCCGACGGTCAACTGCTTTCGCAGCAGGTCTAGCCGCCCGGCGATTTGGTTTTCGGCGGATTGGGCTCCAGGCCCGGTATCGGCTGGTCCTTGATCGGCGGGCTGGGCATTTCAATCGGCACCAACGGCGGACCGCTACTGCCGGGGCCGACTTTAGGCAAAGGCGCCGGGCTGATTTGCGGGTACGGCGTGGGCGTCGCGGTGCCGGGCGAACCGGGTATCGGCGCGGGGCTGACGGGAATCGATTGCAGCTGTTGCGCCTGCACTGCAGTTATCGAGAGCGCGGCCAGGGCAATGACCGTTAGAATGGTGCGCTTCATCAATGGCTCCGTTGGCCTTGTCGTCATAAACAGGCTACTCCCAACTGCGTCTGTTTGCCCTCCCGAGTTCTGCCAATTTTCTTCAAGTGAGCCCCATGAAACGTTTCGTTCTGCTGGACACCACCCCCATCCCTGAAAACGGCGGCGCCCTGTGCCTGTTCGAATACGGCGAGGATTTTGTCATCAAGATCCAGGGCGGCGACGGCGGACAATTGATGAACACGCGCATGCACGGCTCCGAAGATGCCCTGGCCGAGATCCCGTGTCGCAAGGTCGCCGGCCGGCCGGGTTCACGGGTGCTCATCGGCGGCCTGGGCATGGGTTTTACCCTCGCTTCGGCGCTCAAGCACCTGGGCAAGACTGCCGAAGTGGTGGTCGCTGAATTAGTGCCTGGCGTTGTGGAGTGGAATCGCGGGCCACTCGGCGAGAAAGCCGGAAACCCGCTTCAAGACCCGCGGACCGTGATTCGCATGGAAGACGTGGCCAAAGTCCTGCAGGCCGAGCCACAGGGTTTCGATGCCATCATGCTCGACGTCGACAACGGTCCCGAAGGTTTGACCCAGAAAGCCAACAGCTGGCTCTACTCCGCCGCAGGCCTCAGTGCCTGCGCCAAGGCCCTGAGACCAAAAGGCGTGTTGGCCGTCTGGTCGGCCAGCGCTGACCGGCAGTTTTCCGACAAACTGAAGAAGGCGGGTTTCAAGGCCGAGGAAGTGCAGGTCTTCGCCCACGGCAACAAGGGCACCCGCCACACCATCTGGATTGCCGAGAAGCTCAAGGGCTAGGCTAAACTTCACCCTATAACCGTCATTAGTCTTTCTACAAAGGTGAACCCATGAGTTCGTCCACCCCGACCAACACTTCGAAGCTGGATCGCATCCTCGCCGACAACCAGCGCGACAAGGAAATGGGCTACCGCGACAAGGCCCTGAAGATGTACCCGCACGTCTGTGGCCGCTGCGCCCGTGAGTTCTCCGGCAAGCGCCTGAGCGAACTGACCGTGCACCACCGCGACCACAACCACGACAACAACCCGCAGGACGGCTCGAACTGGGAGTTGTTGTGCCTGTACTGCCACGATAACGAGCACTCGCGGTATACCGACCAGCAGTATTTCGACGAAGGCTCGCTGAGCACGCCGAAAATTGCCAAGGCTACGCACAACCCGTTTGCTGCGTTGGCGGGATTGATGAAAAAAGAAGACTGAAAATCTTCAGCGCCCGAACTGCCCCCTTCGCGAGCAAGCCCGCTCCCACATTGATCCGCGTCCGCATGGGCTCCTCGGTCAACTGTGGGAGCGGGCTTGCTCGCGAAAACAATCGCCTCGACACCGCCAATCTCAAACCGAACACCCCCGCCCCATTCCCCGTATAATCCCGCTTTTTTCCCAAAAGGCACCCCGCTCGTGGCAGACAAACGGTACAGCTGCATTGGTTTGTATAACCCCAAATCACCGGAGAACGTCGGTTCGGTGATGCGCGCCGCTGGCTGTTATGGCGTGGCGTCGGTGTTCTACACCGGCAAGCGCTATGAGCGCGCCGCCGACTTCGTCACCGATACCAAGCGCGTGCACTACGACATCCCGCTGATCGGCATCGACGACCTGAAGAAAATCCTGCCCCTCAATTGTGTGCCCGTCGCCGTGGAACTGGTCGAGGGCGCCCGCCCGTTGCCGGAATACACCCACCCGGATCGCGCGCTCTACATCTTCGGCCCGGAAGACGGATCGCTGGATAAAGAGATTCGCGACTGGTGCGAAGACGTGGTCTACATTCCGACCACCGGTTGCATGAACCTGGCCGCCACGGTCAACGTCGTGCTCTACGACCGCATGTCCAAGGGGCTCAATACCCGCTCCGGGCCAAAATTCCGCTGAATCGCCACACATCCGATTGAACGAGCTGCCCGCCCAGGCTGTCAGTTTGACTATCGATCACTGAAGCCTGGAGACAGACCATGAGCGAACTCAAACCCGTCGAGCGTATCGAATCCACCCCGTTCCAGAGCCCTTCCGAGCAAAACGTGCAGGGCTGGGAACGCATTGGCTCCCTGGCCGGCGGCGTGGTGATGGTGGGCAAGGGACTGCGGCGTGGCGGGATCTTTGGCCTGGTCCAGGTGGCCATCGGCGGCGTGGCCCTGGCGCGCGGCATTACCGGTCACAGCTCGGCGAAAAGCCTGCTGGAGAAAAGCCGTCAGGACATGAACAACGTGCGGGCGAAAATTCAGCGGGCGGGTGAAGAGTTGAAGACGCTGAAGGCCAATGCCGAGGCGGCGACCAAAACCGCCAGCGTTACCGGCAATGACGCCTTGAAGTCGCCGAAAGCCGGGGTTTGATCCAGGAATTGCACCGAGGCTACCGGCCTCTTCGCGAGCAAGCCCGCTCCCACATTGGTTTTGTGTACGACACAGATCAAATGTGGGAGCGGGCTTGCTCGCGAATGGCGGTGTTACTGAATCAACTCGGTACTGAGCACTTTTGAAGAACCACCGATCACGCTCTCGCTGAGCTGAACAAACGCCTTGGTATCGATATCCCCCTCCCGCATCGCCCCGCGCAACACGTCGTCCAGCGAACGTTTGTTATGGGTTTTCAGGCGAATTTCGCGATCCAGTTCCTGCAGCAACACCACTGCCCTGGCCACCTGCGCCGGGTTGATCCGCTCACCGCGCAGCGTGGTGACTTTCTGGCTGATACTGACCAGCTTGCCGTGCAGGCTCTCGTAGCGTTCATCGCTCATGCCCCCGGCCCGGCGCACCAGTTCGATAGCGTAATACTCGGCAAAGCCTTCACTGATCCAGTTACTGCGCTGCGTGCCGTTGATTCGCCCGAACATCTGGGCCAACTCACGGACCAGGGCACTGGTGCCGCTTTCGCTGACCAACGGCAGGCGACTGTTGAGATAGATCGACTCGTGCGCCGACTGGCTGCCGCGCCACATTGGATCATTGGCCCCGACGATCAGCAGTTTGCCCGGGTGTCGCGGATACAGCGCCTGCACTTGCGGCCAGACGAAGGTCAGCAGCGTCAGCACATCCATACGGCGCATGCCCTGCCCCAGCGGCGAGGCGACTGTGACTTCGGTCTCGCCCAGACGAGTGCGGCGACTGCCGAGCTCACCAGCGAGCATCCAGCCGGTAGGCCGGTCGAACAGTCGGGAAGGGTTATCGATACGGAATTTATTCGGGCCGATTCGTGGCCAAGCGGTTTCAACGCTTTTCCAGCCACCGGGCAGCTCGAACTCAAGACGTGAAACCAGTTCGATGCCGTCCTGTTGATCGAGTCTGGCAGCCGGCACCAGATTGTCGCCGCGCATCAACGCCCAGCCTGGCGTCATGCGCGTGTCGAAGCTGCCGCTCTTGCGCCCGTGGCTGATACTCACGCGGTAGGTCAGGCTGGCCTTGTCCGCAGCCGGACGCCAGACACCGCGCGCCGCTTTGCCGGGGGTCAGTTGCCATTGGCCGTCAGCCTTGAAATCGCTGTAGTGGCTGCCGTCGCCAAGGTCGAAATCCAGGCTGCGTACCGCCGAGCCCTGGGCGAGCGTCAGGCGCACTTCGGCCTGATCGCTCTGCGGCAACAGGCGCACGTGGTAATCCAGATTGACCTTGTTCGCAGCCCATGCCGGCGAATTCACGGCCAGTAATCCAAGGATCCACGCCTGCCGCCATCCCACAGCCATACACACTCCTTCGTGAAACGTTGAACCTCAGGCAATCAGCCTGCGCGGAAAATCAGATGATCTTCCCAATCATCTTCCGGCACGCTGCCTTCGGCGAGCATGCGCCCGGACTGGGAAATCCGCTCGTGATGAACGGCATCGCGATCACCGCACACCAGGTGATGCCACAACGGCAGGTCCTTGCCTTCGCTGACCAGGCGATAGCCGCAGGTCGGTGGCAGCCATTTGAATTCGTCGGCCTTGCCCGGCGTGAGCTGGATACAGTCCGGCACCGAGTCACGGCGATTGGGATAGTCCGTGCACTGGCAGGTTTTCAGGTCCAGCAACTTGCAGGCGATGCGCGTGTAATAGACGCTGTTGTCGTCTTCGTCTTCAAGCTTTTGCAGGCAGCACAATCCACAACCGTCGCACAGCGACTCCCATTCCTCCTGATCGAGTTGATCAAGGGTCTTGCGTATCCAGAACGGTTCTACTTTGGCGGCCATGGTTCGAGCATCGACATCAGGTGGTGAAAAGGCCGCCAGTCTAGTGCCCGAAGCCCCTTGGGCCAAGCATTGGCGACTGTCGGTAGAACGGGCTTGTCAGTTTTTGCGCTGCCAAGTAGGGTTTTGCGTCGTTCCCACCTTCAAACGTAGCAAGGAATCTCTTGATGAGTGCCAACCCACGCGTTGCCGATTACGCCATTCACCCTCAGTTCACCGATCGCTGGTCGCCCCGCGCCTTTACCGGCGAAACGATCCCAGAGGAAACCCTGCTGAGCTTTTTCGAAGCCGCCCGCTGGGCACCCTCGGCCTATAACTCGCAGCCCTGGCGCTTCCTCTACGCACGTCGCGACACGCCGAACTGGGAGCGTTACCTGGGCCTGTTGAACGAATTCAACCGCAGCTGGGCGCAACATGCTTCGGCCCTGGTGATCGTGATTTCGAAAACCACCTTCGTTGCGCCTGGCGCAGCCGAAGAAACCCCGGCCCTGTGGCACACCTTCGACACCGGCTCCGCCTGGGGTCACCTGGCCTTGCAGGCGAGCCTGAGCGGCTGGCACACCCACGGCATGGCCGGCTTCGACCAGGAGCTGACCCGCAAGACACTGAACATTCCTGAAGGCTACGCCCTGCACGCCGCCGTCGCGGTGGGCAAGCTGGGGGACAAGGCGAGCCTGGCGGATTATCTGCAAGCCCGTGAAGAACCCAGCCCGCGTCGTCCATTGAGCGAGTTGGCGGCTGAAGGTGACTTCACCCTCTAAGCCACACTGCAAAACCAATGTGGGAGCGGGCTTGCTCGCGAAGAGGCCGTGTCAGACAAAGATATGTTGAATGACACAACGCATTCGCGAGCAAGCCCGCTCCCACATTTTTGATTGCGGCGAATCAATACCCGCGATCGAAATCCACTTCCCCGCGCAACGCCTCTCCCGCCTCATAAGCTCGCAGGTTCTCGACAAACAGCTTCACCATCATCGAAGGCGAAGTCGGTGCCGAGCTGTGGCCGGTCAGCAGCAGGCCCCAGGCCGTCCAGAACGGATGACGCTGGGGCAAGGGTTCCTGACGGCACACATCGATCACTGCACCCGCCAGATGCCCTTCCTTCAAGGCATCCACCAGATCCGCATCGACCACCGCCACTCCGCGTCCGGCGTTGATGAACAACCCGGTCGGCTTGAATTGCTTGAACAGCGTCGCGTCGTAGACATCGTGGGTGTCCGGCGTGTTCGGCAGCAGATTGACCACGTAATCGACTTCACCGACCAGCCGCGGCAAATCCGCCATCGAACCAACTTCGATAAACGGTGCCTGCTCCCGTGCGCTGCTGGCAACGCCATACAGTTCGACGCCAAACGGGACGAGGAACTGCGCGACACTTTGACCGATATCACCGGTGCCGACGATCAACACCCTGCGCCCCGCCAGGCTCTGGACCTGGCGACTGTCCCACTTGCGTTCGACCTGGCTGACCAGTCGCGCCAGCACTTCACGCTCGTGACCGAGCATGTACGTGAGCACGTACTCGGCCATGACCTGGCCAAAGATTCCGACTGCTCGGGTCAGCCGATAGTGCCGCGGCAAGCCATCGGCCAGCAGCGGCGTGATGCCGGCCCAGGTCGATTGCAGCCATTGCGGTTGATGGCCCTGGCGTAACAGGGTCGCCAGCAAATCAGGCTGGCCGAGCCACACCGGGCAATCGGCGGCCTGGCTGGCCAGTTCGGCGGAATCACCGCTGGTCAGCACCTCCAGGTCCGGTGCCGCCTCGCGCAACAGTTGGGCGTACACGGGGTGGTCGTGTTCAGCAATCAGGACGCGCATGCTTCAAACCTTTCAAAAACAGTGCAGACGGCCGCCGACAGAGCAGTGCTCCGTCGATGCTGCCATCGCTAAAATCAATCAGTGTTTCATAACCACTCTGAACAGAGTCTGTCTGCCGCTCACATCGGATCGTTGCGACGCAACAATTCTTCCGGCAAGTGCTCGATGTACTCGTCTTCGGCAGGCGGCATTTGCAGGTGATAACCCTGTTTCTCGAGGTTTTCCAGCACGACCGTGATGTCCTCGCGCGACAGTTTGCGCTCGGGGCTCAGCACCAGGTCGAACGCGTGGATGGCCTTGCCGAAGGCTGCCATCAGGGTATCCGGTACGCGCTCCAGAGCATCGCTCTTGAGCACATACAGGTACATTTCGTTTCTTTTCGAGCTGCGGTAGATGGAGCAAATACGTTTCAAGGCTGTTCTCCGGCGGTGGCCAGGCTGTCGAGCAGCGCCTGGCCCATCAATTCGCGGCGCCAGCCACGCAGCGAATCAGGCAATTGGTAGGGACCATTGGGGAAGCCGCTCTTGAGCAGCGCCTCCAGGGTTTTCTTGCGCAGCATCAGTTCCGGCGCGATGTTCAGGCGCTCGGCTTCGGCCTGACCTATGGCCTTCATTTGTTTGAGCAGCGCAGCAGCATCCACCGGCAACGGCTCCGGCACGGCTGGCGGCCACTGATCAGGCGACACACTGCCAGAGCGCTTGATCAGATCAAGCAGAAACTCGCCGTCCTGACGCACGGTACGTGGGTGCATGTCTTCGATTTTCGCCAGCGCGCCGAGGTTATCCGGTTGCGTACGCGCCAGTGGCCACAACGAATGCTCGCGGATGATCCGGTTGCGCGGCAGGTCGCGGGCCCGGGCTTCCTTTTCACGCCAGGCGCAGAGCTCACGCAAAACGGCAAGTTGGGCGCGAGACAGCTTCCAGGCCAGCTTGGCATCGCGATAGACCTCGTACGGATCGATCTCGCGGCGCAGGTTGGCCACCAGTTCGGCGCCATCTTCCAGGACCCAGGCGTATTTCTCGTCGGAAAGCTTTGGACGCAGTTTTACGAAAACTTCAGCCAAATGCACGGCATCTTCGGCGGCATAGCTGATCTGGGTTTCGGAAAGCGGGCGTTGCAGCCAGTCGGAACGGGTTTCCCCCTTGGGCAGGTCGATGCCGAGCACTTCCTGCACCAGCCGCGAATAGCCCATGGAAAAACCAAGGTTCAGATAAGCGGCAGCCAGTTGCGTATCGAACAGCGGCGCCGGCAGGCTGCCGGTCAGGCGTAGCAGGACTTCGAGGTCTTCGCTGCACGCGTGGACAACTTTGACCACCGCAGGGTTTTCCAGCAAAGCGGCCAATGGCTGCCAGTTGTCGATGGTCAGCGGGTCGATCAGATAGGCGCGAACGCCATCACCGATCTGCAGCAGGCCGGCGATTGGGTAGAAGGTGTCGACCCGCATGAATTCGGTGTCGAGGGCAACGAATGGCAACTGTTGCCACTCGGCACACAACCGTCCGAGGCTATCGTTGTCGCGAATCCAGTGAATATCGATGGCCACACGGCTCTCCCTTGAAGAATGGCGCGCAGTATATATCGCCCCCGGCGATTTCCGCGCATCCACTGAACAAGAGCATTAGCGAAAATTACTGCGCGACATAAAGAATAGTCCTACAAAGCCGAACTAGCCGGTCTTACCCAGCACCTGGAACCGTCGCGAGAATCACCGTATTCGGCCAACACCTGTCAAAAGCCAGGTCGACGGCCGCTGCGTGAAACAGAGTCAGAGGCGATCATTCCTTGGCCAACACGCCGTCTGTCACTGGACGACGACATCCGGCAAACATGTCCAGATCCTGGTGGTAGACCTTGCTGTCGACCTCCAGCAGCCCAAGCATCGAATGGAACAGGTTGTCCTGGCTGAGGGACTTTTCACGGCTCTGTTGCAAGCAGCGGGTATCTAGCGCAAACGACTTTTTATAGCTGTCGGAGAACCAGGCAAACATGGCGACATGCTTTTGCTGCTCCGGTGCCAGCATGTAGGGCGTGCCGTGGAGGAACAAGTTGTATTCACCCAGGGACTCGCCGTGGTCCGACAGATACAGCATCGCGGTATCCACTTTGTCCTGGTTGCTGCGCAGCAGATCGATCAAGGTCGACAGTACATGGTCGGTATAGACCAGGGTGTTGTCGTAGCCATTGACGATACTTTCGCGACTGCAATTGTTCAGGGCATTACTCTCGCAAACCGGGGTGAAGCGCTCGAACTCTTTCGGATAACGCTTGAAGTACTCAGGACCGTGGCTGCCCATCTGGTGCAATACCAATACCGTGTCCTTGTCCAGGGTATCGATGAAATGCTGCAGCCCTTGCAGCAGGATTTCATCGCGGCATTCACTGTTGGCGCACAGCGCCGGGTCCTTCAGGTTGCTGACGTCCTGAAGGGTGACGCGATCGCACGTACCTTTGCAGCCTGACTGGTTGTCACGCCAGATCACGTCGATACCCGCATGCTTGAGCACGTCCAACAGGCCTTCTTCGTTCTTTGCCTTGCTGGCGTTGTAGTCCTTGCGCCCCATGTTGGAGAACATGCAAGGCACCGATACGGCGGTTTCAGTACCGCAGGAGTGCACATCGGTGAAAGCGATCAGGCCGTCTTCCTTACTCAGCTTGGGAGTGGTGTCGCGGCTATAGCCAAGAATGCCGAAGTTCTCCGCCCGGGCACTTTCACCCACGACAAGTACCGTCAGGGATTTGCGCCCGTGAGTTTGCCAGGCTGGATTGCGCCGGGCATCTTCACCGAGCTTCACAAAAGGTTGATGTGCAGACGCAACCTGCTCGCGCAAGAAGCCAGCCGAGGCACCAATGTAGTTACTTGGCACCACCATCAGGCGTAACTCGTGGTGATTGCGAAACAACGAAGACAGGCCTTGATAGTTAACCAGTGCAACTCCACCAATGACTGCTGCCGAGGCAAAAGTCACCACAACTTTACTGAGCAGTTCACGGTGCCAACGACGATAATTAATCGGTGTCTTCCACAACAGCCAGGACGGCAAAACGCCGAGCAGTAAAATATAAACAAACAACTTGAGCGACAGCAAGTCACGCACTTCCGTTGCATTGGTCTCGGCGAAGTTACGCAGCATGCCGGTATCGATCAAAACACCATACTGGCTCATGAAATAAACCACGCCCGCGCTGGTCATGAACAGCAGGGTCAGGAGCGGCTTGAGCACCGGCCGGAATGCCAGCAGGGTCAGCACAATGTTGAAGGCCGCGAAGATCATCACCCCGAAGGCCGCGCGCATGACGATGCCTTTGCCATCGGATGCGGTGATTTCGAACAGGTGCTGCCAGAGTACAAAATTGAAGCCAACTAACAAAAGTGCACTGGCAATCAGTGTCACCCATTCGGGGCGCACGGCTTTAATATTAAGCATGATATTTGGCGGATCCTGAAAATAAGTGTCTACGGCAAATGTGAAAATTTCATTTACCGAGACAGCTCTAATTTTAGGAAGCCAACAATCAATTTTTTGTGAAAAATAAGCCAACAATTAGTTGGCTTATTAAGTCCGCCTGAAACTTTCAGACTATTTGAGAATGGTTCAGCCCCGATTCAGATTCGACTCAGGCCTGATGCAAATACCAGCGCCAGTCCTGCTCACCGACCTCCCCCATGAATTGACGATACTCAGCGCGTTTCACCGCCAGGTAGACGCCGAGGAATTCACCGCCGAAGGCTTGCCTGGCCCAACTCGAACCTTCCAGTGATCGCAAGGTGGTCAGCCAGTCTGTCGGCAACAGTTTCGTGGCCTGGGCGTAGCCATTGCCTTCCACCGGCGCACCAGGATCGAGTTGTTCGCGGATACCGCGATGAATACCGGCCAGAATCGCCGCAGCCGCCAGATAGGGGTTGGCATCTGCGCCACAGATTCGATGCTCGATGTGCCGGGAATACGCAGGCCCACCAGGTACGCGCAGGCTCACGGTGCGATTGTCCACGCCCCAGGTGGCCGCCAGGGGCGCATAGCTGTTGGCCTGGAATCGACGGTAGGAGTTGGCGTTGGGGCAGAACAGCAACAGCGAATCGAGCAAGGTACTGAGCATGCCGGCGACGGCCTGCTTGAGCAGCGGCGTTCCATCCGCAGCTTCGCTGGCGAAGAGGTTGTTGCCGTCCTTGTCCGCCAGGCTCACGTGCATGTGCATCCCGGTGCCGGCAAGGTCATCGAAAGGCTTGGCCATGAAACAGGCTGTCATACCGTGCTTGTGCGCCACGCCTTTGACCAGACGCTTGTAGCGCACCGCTTCATCCATCGCCTGTAGTGCGTCGGTGCGGTGTTCGAGGGTGATCTCCACTTGCCCCGGCGCGTATTCGGAAATGGCCGTGCGCGCCGGAATCCCCTGAAGTTTGCAGGCACTGTAGAGATCGGCCAGGAACGGCTCGATCTGTTCAAGCTCGCGTAAACCATAGACCTGGGTGCCGTACGGACGCCCGCCATCGACATCCCGTGCCGGTTGCGGCCGGCCATTGCTGTCGCGTTGCTGATCCAGCAGGTAGAACTCCAATTCCGCCGCCATGACCGGGTAATAACCGTCTGCCTGCAAACCCTCGATGACCTTCGCCAGCAAATGACGGGGATCGGCAATAGTGGCGGGCATTCCCTCCGTTGGGTGCATGCTGACCTGCACGGCCGCGGTCGGTATCAGACGCCACGGCATACGCGTGAGGCTGCCGCTGATCGGGTAGGCCCGGCAGTCGATATCACCGACATCCCAGACCAGCCCGGAGTTTTCCACGTCATCACCGTTGATGGTCAGGCCGAGGATGGTGCTTGGCAATGGTCGCCCGCTTTCATACACCGCCAACAACTCGTCACGATGCAGCAACTTGCCCCGCGGCACACCGTTGTTGTCGAGGATGAACAGCTCGAACATTTCAATATCCGGGTTCTGCTCCAGAAAGGTCAGGGCTTCTTGCCGGGTGGCAAACGAGGTCGTGGCACAACTCATGGGAACTCTCTTTTTCCGTGTCAGACGGGTACGCAAAAGCACCCGCACTTTAATCCCGCCATCAAGCGGAACAGGTAGGAACAATCAACGGAAAAAGCAGGAATCCGGCGGGCGCGCATGGCGGCAATGCCACAGCGCCCAAAAAGCCAGTTCAGAAGGAAGTGCAGAGAGGTTTGGCGCGGTGGCAGGCGTGAATCGACGACCAAGGCTCGACGCTCGAACGCCGTTGGATGCCTTGCAGTGGATTGCGACTGGCCAACCGTCCATAGAGAGAACCGCAGAAAACAGATGACCCGCAGCGTCACACGATGGCTTAAGTCGTTAAATCAGGATTTGAAGAACCTTGGATGTCGTCTGGCTAAACATTTGGCGGTTTTGTGCTGCCTTCTGTGGGGAGAAGGCCTGTATTTGATTTCTAAATACCACCCCGGACTTTCTGATTTGCGCCCTTCGGGCCTCGCGCGCCTTAATCGCCCGCCTATTCATCAAGGTCCGATCATGGAAAACACCCGAGCCACTTCCCGCCCTGCCCTATGGCTCATGTTCAGCATTGTCCTGGTTGCCCTGAACCTGCGCCCTTCCATGGCCGCTGTCGGGCCGCTGCTCTCAGCGATTCGCGACGACATTGCGCTGAGCTTCAGCCAGGCTTCACTGCTGACAATGTTGCCGGTGACGGCCATGGGGCTGGCGATGTTTGTCGGCCTGCGCGTCAGTCAGCGATTCGGCGATCAACGCACGGTAGTCTTCTCATTGTTGATCATCGGCGTGGCCACGCTTTCGCGGTTGTTCCTTGATTCAGCCGCGCAGTTGCTCCTCAGCGCGGTGCTGGCCGGTGTCGGGATCGCCCTGATCCAGGCCCTGATGCCAGCGTTGATCAAATCCCGCTTCAGCGACCACGTTGCGCTGTGCATGGGGCTCTACGTCACATCGATCATGGGCGGTGCGGCCATGGGGGCTTCCTTTGCGCCGCTGGTGATGGAGCGTACCGGCAGCTGGCGTATGGGCCTGGCGATCTGGGCCGTTCTCGCTGTGCTGGCATTGCTCTTCTGGCGCAGCCAAAGCGCGGGGATGCCAACACTGGACTCGAGGGCATCCGGCAAAGGTTCGTACTTTGCCAATTCCCGCGCGTGGTTACTCGCGATTTTCTTTGGCCTGGGCACTGCGTCCTACACCTGTGTTCTGGCCTGGCTGGCGCCTTACTACGTGGAAAAGGGCTGGAGCGAGCAACACGCCGGATTGTTGCTCGGTTTTTTGACCGCCATGGAAGTGCTGTCGGGTCTGTTGACGCCCGTCATCGCCAACCGCAGCCGCGACCGCCGCGTCGTGCTGATGGTATTGCTGACACTGATCATCGCCGGTTTCTGCGGACTGATTCTGAGCCCACGGCATTTGAGCCTGCTGTGGCCATGCCTGCTGGGGCTGGGCATTGGCGGCCTGTTCCCGATGAGCCTGATCGTATCGCTGGATCATCTGGACAATCCATTGCGTGCTGGCGGCCTGACCGCATTCGTGCAAGGCATCGGCTACTTGATCGCCGGCCTGTCGCCGCTGCTGGCGGGGATCATCCGCGACCAGCTCGGCAGCTTTGAATGGGCCTGGTGGTCGCTCACGGCGGTCATGGCACTGATGATGCTGATGGTTTTGCGCTTCAACCCAAGGCACTACGCCCGCCACATCCATTGACCCGGAGCCTGCCATGAAAACCACCGTTTTCGCCGTCGCTCACGCCAGCATGCTGCTTTGGGCCTTGTTGATCGCCGCATCGTTTTCCGCGGCGGCGCAAGTCAGCCAGGCCATCGACCCGATCCTGCTGACGGGTTTACGCCTGCTGTTTTGCGCTTTGGTGTTTCTGCCGTTGTTGCTGCTCAAAGGCGATGCCGTCATGACCGCCCGCGCACTGTTTGGTCACGCGGTGCTCGGCCTGCTGCTGGCGCTGTACTTCGGTTCGCTGTTCGAAGCGTTGCGCTACACCTCGGCCGTCAACACCGGGACGATGTTCACGCTGGTGCCACTGATGACCCTGGGTTTCGAAGCCGTGCTCACACCTGACAGCCGTCTGAAACAACGGATTATGCCGATGCTGCTCGCCGCTGCCGGGGCGGTGTTGTTGATCATGAAAGGCACCGGCCCCGGCGAGTTGCCATCGCCCTATGCATTAACGGTGTACGGCATCGGTTGCTTGGCGATGGCGCTCTACGCCCCCCTCAGCCAGCGCCTGAAAGCCAATAGCCTCAAGGGACGCGGACCGGTGTCCATGACGTTCTGGAACATGCTGTTCGGTGCGCTGTTTCTGCTGGTGTTCTGTGGATTGAGTGGCGGTTGGCGTTCGGCATCATTACTGACGCTCAACGACTTCTATTGGCTAATGTACCTGGCAGTGTTCGCCACCCTGGCGACGTTCTGGCTGCTGCACCGGGCCATCGGCGTGATCGCGCCGTCCTCGGTGATTTCCTACATCTACCTGAGCACGCTGTTCATCACCTTGTTCCACTGGCTATGGGGACACCAGACGCCGCTGCCGCTGGAAATGACCGGCGCGGTGCTGGTGGGCCTCGGCATGTTCGCGCTATTGATGTCCAGCCGCCGCGCCGTGTCGGCGATGGTCCAGGGCTGACACGGCCTTGGGCGAAACGTCCTGCAAGGCATTCTCCCTGCTCGCCCATTCCGCTAGGATAATTCACCACCCTTGCACACGGTCAGCGCAAGGGACGCAGCGAGATGGAATGGATGCTGAACAGTAATTCGCTTAGAAAGCTCGACATGCAGGACCTCATGGTGTTCGTCGCCGTGTATGAGCAGAACAGCGTCACCGACGTATCCGAGACGCTTTGCGTCAGCCAGTCCACCGTGAGTTACTGCCTGAAAAAATTGCGCGCCAGTTTTGAGGACGAACTGTTCATCAATACTCGCACCGGCGGCATGCAGCCCACCGGCAAGGCCAGCGCGATGTACCCTCACGTGCTGAAAATCCTCGAAAGCATCAACCTGTGTCACGCCGGCTTACCCACGTTCGACCCAGGCCTGCAACCCGTGACCTTCAACATCTGCGCCCCGGAATATTTCGAGCAACTGATCCTGCCGCGCTTGTTGAAAACCTTCGACCTCGCCGATCTTCCGGTGATGGTCAATGTGTTCAAACTCCAGGCCGATATCCCTGCCCAAGCGTTGCGCGAAGGCAGCCTCGACCTGGTGATGTGCTTCGGCCCGAACTTTCATCGCAGTCACGTCGATTTCAAATCGCAGACGCTGCTCGAAGATGACCTGGTGTGTGTTTTCGACAAACGCGCCACGCCGGCAGAACCACGCTTGAGCCTGCAAACCTATGTCGAACGTCGACACGTGTTCCCGACACCCTGGACGTCCGCCACCAACATGGTCGACGGCTGGCTAGCGCAGCAGGCTCAACAGCGCCAGATCGTCGCACGCGCCAACAGCTACAGCGCAGCGTTGAAGCTGATTACCGGCACCGACTATGCCCTGACCCTGCCCCGACGCATTCAGCGACTGCTGGCCAGTGCAGACACCTTCAATCACTGTGAAGCGCCCGAAGGCTTGCCGGGTTTTACCCTCGACATGCAGTGGGACCAGGGTGTCGATCAGGACAGCGCCAACACCTGGCTGCGAGCGCAGGTGATCCAGGCCTGTGTCGAGCAGGAAACGGCCTGAAACTCAGTTGCTGATGGCGGTCTTGCTGTAGGAATCGCGATCGATGTCGAGAATTTCCACGCACAACTGGACTTCAACGCCGCTCGGCCACTCACACACGTCCTGCACCACCGCCAGCAGGCTTTCAGACAGCTGTTTCTTGATCTGTGCGGAACGACCACTCAACAGTGCCAGCTTCACATGCACGAACGCCCGTTCAGCCAATGCAGTACCGACCTTGAACGCCTCGACCCTGATCGCGCGGCTCTTGATGTCGAATTCGGCAGCAAACTGACCGGAAGCCACCAGCGTATTGTTCAACCGCATCAATGCCACTTCGGCATTCAGATCAGTCAGGTTGGCGGTGTATTCCATGTGCAGGTGAGGCATGAGTGGGTTCCTGTAAGTGGGGTGGAAAGGTCGTACATATAACACAGCGCCACCCTGTTCATTCGGGCAGCGGCAATACGGCACGCTCACTCATGAACGCCTCCAGGCGCGATCGTAACCAGCGCTCGGCAGGGTCGCTATCGACATGGCTGAGCCAGACCATGGATAGATCCAGGGTCGGTGTCTTGAAGGGAAAGGGTTCCTTGAACAGCATTCCCGATGCAGCCATCGCCTCAGCGGTGTAGTCCGGCAGGCTGGCAATCAGGTCGGTGCCGGCAAGCAGGGCCGGTAATGCACTGTACTGCGGCACCGAAAGCACCACCTGGCGTGTGCGACCGATATCCGCCAGCCACTCGTCGGCATAGCCACTGACGTTGGCGGTATGGGACACCAGCACGTGCGGTCGCGCGCAATATTCATCGAGGGTCAGCGGTGTATCAGAGGCATCGGCGCGCAAAATGCTGGGCTGGATGTGTCGCAACAACTTGCGCTTGGCATTGGCCGGCAAGCCACGGGTCTGGCTGATACCCACCGTGATATCGCCGGCTGCCAGCAAGTCGGGAATCCGCCAGTAATCGACATGCTGCACCACAAACACCACGTTGGGCGCTTCCTGGCGCAGCGCTCGCAGCAATGGCGGTAACAGCCCGAACTCGACATCGTCGGACAACCCGATGCGGAACGACATCGTGCTGCTGGCCGGGTCAAAATCATGGGTCAGGCTCAAGGCCACGGACAAGGAATCCAGCGCCGGCGACAGGTGCCTGATGATCTCCTCGGCCCGTGCCGTCGGCTCCATGCGATGGCCAACGCGTATGAACAGCGGATCATTGAACATCGCACGCAAGCGGTTGAGCGCCGAACTGATGGTCGGCTGACCGAGAAACAGCTTCTCCGCCACCCGAGTGACATTGCGTTCGAGCATCAGCGTTTCGAATACCACCATCAGGTTGATATCCGCCTTGCGAAGTTCATTGCGATTCATCCACTGCCCCGATCCCAAAAATCTGCTGACAGTTTAGGTAGCTGGTGCGACTGCCGTCTATCCAACACAGGTCCAACAGCCCAACGCGAGTCAGGTTTATGTGATTTTTTTTACAATGACCTTGTAGGAGCGAGCCTGCTCGCGAAAAACTTCTGGACACCCGGCGGCATCAGACAGCCAGTGTCATCGTTAAAGACCATCGCGAGCGGGCTCGCTCCTACAGGGACGCCAAAAACAAAACCCCTACCTGCATACGCAGATAGGGGTTTCGGAATTTAATCTTGACGATGACCTACTCTCACATGGGGAAACCCCACACTACCATCGGCGATGCATCGTTTCACTGCTGAGTTCGGGA
>NZ_JAHBDE010000039.1:0-42852 GCF_019956175.1 Pseudomonas sp. BF-R-30
TCGTATCAGTCGCCAATAATGTTGGCTGGCACACCGCTTTCGCGAGCAAGCCCGCTCCCACAGGGACATGCGGTGTGTTTATTGACCGTTTTTGACCTTGCTCCAGATCCGCGTGCGCACGCGCTCGGTAGCGGGTGGCAGTGGCTGGAGGGTGAACAAGGTGGCCATGGCTTCGGCGGGTGGATAGACGGCCGGGTTGCTGCGGGTCGCTTCGGCCACCAATGTGGTGGCGCTGCGGTTGCCGTTGGGGTAGTTGAGGTGGTCACTGACCGGGGCGATGACTTCGGCGCGCATCAGGTAGTCGATGAAGGCCATGCCTTGTTCCGGGTGCGGAGCGTCCTTGAGCAGCACCAGCGTATCGAACCACACCGGCGCGCCTTCCTTCGGCAAGCTGTAGGCGATCTTCACGCCGTTGCCGGCCTGCTCGGCGGTGGATTTGGCTTCGAGCATCGCGCCGGACCAGCCCACCGCCACGCAGATGTTGCCGTTGGACAGGTCGCTGATGAACTTCGACGAGTTGAAGTAGGCGATGTGCGGACGCAGTTTCAGCAGCAGCGCTTCGGCCTTCTTGTAGTCCTCGGGGTTGGTGCTGTTGGGCGGCAGGCCGAGGTAGTGCAGGGCAACCGGCAGCATCTCCGACGGCGAGTCGAGCATGGCCACGCCGCATTCGCCGAGTTTCGCCAGGTTCTCTTCCTTGAACACCAGGTCCCAGGAATCCACCGGCGCCTTGTCACCCAGCAGCGCGCGCACTTTGTCGATGTTGTAGCCGATACCGTTGGTGCCCCACAGGTAGGGTACGGCGTACTGGTTGCCCGGATCGTTGTTGGCCAGTTTCGCCAGCAGTTCAGTGTCCATGTTCTTGAAGTCCGGCATCTGCGCACGGGGCAGGGGGGCGAGGGCGCCGGCCTTGATCAGCGTGGGCAAACTGAAGTTGCTGGCCACCACCACGTCGTAGCCGCTGCGGCTGGTGAGCAACTTGCCTTCGAGCACTTCGGCGCTGTCGAAGGTGTCGTAGACCGGTGCAATCCCGGTGTCACGCTTGAAGTCCTGCAGGGTGGTGGGACCAATGTAGTCGTACCAGTTGTACACGTGCACCGTCGGGGCTTCGACCGCAAAAGCCGACAGCGAAACCGCCAGACAGGCACCCAACCCCAGATTGAAATACAAGTGGTGACGACTCATGATGCGGCACTCCTGGCCTGTTGCGGCCGGTGGTAATCAGGAGTTTGCAGCGTATCGACCGGGGTGGCCTTCACCCATTCCCATCATGGGTTACTCAAAAGGGGTAGTGCGTGGACGCGTTGTTGAAAGAGTTGCCGGTGCATCAGGGGCTGGCGCGGGTCTTTACGGCGGTGGGGCAGGACAGTTTCTGGCGTGCACTGGTCGATACCCTGCGCTTGCTGGTGCCGCTGGATAACGCGCTGGTGGCGCTGATGCGCCCGGGGCATGTGCCGCGCCTGCTGATTGACTTCGATGCCAAGAGCAACAGTGCTGAGCAGGAAGAGCTGGCGGACTACCGCGCTGGCATGTACCTGCTTGATCCGTTCTATCAAGCCGCTTGCGCCGGCATCGCCGACGGCTTGCACAGCCTAGATTCGGTGGCCCCCGACCAGTTCCAGCACAGTGAGTACTACCTGAGTTACTTCAGCACCGTGGTCGGTGGGGACGAATTGCAGTTCATGGTCAACATCGATGGCGCCGTGCTCGGCCTGTCCCTGGGGCGTTCGACACGCTTCAGCCTCGAGGAGCAGGGCCGTCTGCTGTGCGTGCGTGACTGGGTGCTGGCGGCGATGCGCCGACACCTGGATTTGCTGCCACCGGAAGGGCCGGTCGCCGAACCACCGGCCGGCGATCTGGCGACCTTGCTCGATCGCTTCGACGCACGCCTGACCCTGCGGGAAATCGAAACCGCGCGCCTGATTCTCCAGGGGTTCTCCAGCAAGGCCATCGCCCAGCAAATGGGCATCTCCCCGGAGACGGTGAAAGTGCATCGACGCAACCTCTATCACAAGCTCAACGTGAACGGGCATGGCGAGTTGTTTGCACTGGTGTTGCGGCCGCGTTAATCCGGATTGTCCGGTTGACCAGGCCGCTGCCTTCGCGAGCAAGCTCGCTCCCACATTTTGATCGCCGCCGAGCGTAGATTCCGTGTGCGCTGAAAATCACTGTGGGAGCGAGCTTGCTCGCGAAGAACGATGACTCGGTCAACCTGCCGAAACACCAGCCGTACCCCGCACCACAGGCCCGTCCGTCCGGGCCTTTTCAACGCCGATTGAATTATTGCGCCGTTCGCTGGCTCTGCTTGGTTAGGAGACGTTTGCATTCAACGTCCAGGCGCGAAGCAGGTGAGCCATGCCCCGCAACCTCGATGACTACAACCGCATGCGTGATTTTTCGGCGACCACCAAGCCCGCCGCCAAACTTTCACGCCCGGGAAAATCATCGCCACTGACCGGCGCGCGTAAAGCCAGGCTGCCGGACCTGCTAAAGCCGGAGTTGGCGACGCTGGTGGAAAAAATCCCCGACGGACCATGGCGCTACGAAATCAAGTTCGACGGCTACCGGATGATGGCCCGCATCGACCACGGCGAGGTGAAGCTGATCACTCGCAATGGTCACGATTGGACCCACAAACTGCCAGGGCAGGCCATGGCCCTGGCCGCGCTGGGCCTGGAATCGGCGTGGCTCGACGGTGAAGTGGTGGTGATGGACGAGCAGGGGTTTCCTGACTTTCAGGCGCTGCAAAACGCCTTCGAAGCGGATCGCAGCGACGACATTCTCTACTACCTGTTCGACCTGCCGTACCTCAATGGCATGGACCTGCGCGAGGTGCCGGTCGAAGAGCGTCGAACTGCGCTGGCGACGGTGCTCAAGGCCAGTGAGGAGCCGTTGCTGCGTTTCTCCAAGTCGTTTGGCGAGGAGCCCCGCGCCTTGCTCGACAGCGCCTGCCAGATGCACATGGAAGGGTTGATCGGCAAACGCCAGGGGTCGCCCTATGTATCCCGGCGCAGCAGCGATTGGATCAAGCTCAAATGCCAGCATCGACAGGAATTCGTCATCGTCGGTTTCACCGAGCCGAAAGGCTCGCGCCATGCCTTCGGGGCGTTGCTGCTGGGACTGCATGATCACGATGACGGCCAGTTGCGTTATGCCGGCAAAGTCGGCACCGGGTTCAACGAGGCGACCCTGCGCAGCCTCCATGATCAGCTCAAGCCCTTGCAGGTGAAAAAGCCGCCGGTGGTCAATCCACCCGGCGGTTCGCAGGCCAGGGACGTGCACTGGCTCAAACCCCGGCTGCTGGCGGAAGTGGCCTTCGCTGAAATGACCAGGGACGGTTCGGTGCGCCATGCCGTGTTTCATGGCCTGCGCAATGACAAACCGGCACGAGCCATCACCGAGGAGCGCGCGAAAACCGTGAAAACCTCCACTGCGAAAAAGGCTGGCACGGCGAAGCCCGCTGCCACGGGAAAGAAAACCGCACCCGCCCCCTCACAACTCGGTCTGGAGGAGGGCAAGGTACGCATCACCCACCCGGACCGGATGATCGACCCCGGCAGCGGCACCACCAAACTGCAACTGGCGCAGTACTACGCCAGCGTCGCCGAGTGGATCCTGCCCGAGCTCAAGGATCGTCCGGTGGCGCTGGTGCGTGCGCCGGACGGTATCGCTGGCGAGCTGTTTTTCCAGAAGAATGCCGAGCACCTGGCGATCCCCGGCATCACCCTGCTGGACAAACAGCTTACCGGCCAGCCGATGATGCTCATCAACAACGTCGAGGCGCTGGTTGGCGCGGTGCAGATGAATGCCGTGGAACTGCATACCTGGAATGCGACGTCTGACAAACTCGACAAGCCGGATCGTTTTATCCTCGACCTTGACCCGGACCCGGCGCTGCCATGGAAACGCATGGTCGAGGCCACGCAGCTGACGCTGTCGGTGCTGGATGAACTGGGGCTCAAGGCGTTTCTGAAAACCAGCGGCGGCAAGGGAATTCACGTGGTGGTGCCGTTGACCCGCAAGCTCGGTTGGGATGAGGTCAAGGATTTCAGCCATGCCATTGTCAGTCACATGGCCAGGCTGTTGCCCGAGCGTTTTTCCGCGGTGTCGGGACCGAAGAACCGTGTCGGACGGATTTTCATCGATTACCTGCGCAACGGTCTGGGGGCGACCACCATTTGCGCCTACGCCGTACGTACCCGCGAGGGGTTGCCGGTGTCGATGCCGATCTGGCGCGAAGAGGTGGCCGAACTCAAGGGCGCCAATCAATGGAACCTGCACAACGTGCATGAACGTCTGGCCGAAGTCGGGGATGAGCCCTGGGCGGACATGCCCAAAACCCGGCAAGCGATCACTGCCGAGATGCGCCGGCGGGTGGGGATGAAGAAGTGAATTGTGCCGATAGGAGCTGCTGAAGGCTGCGACCTTTTTATGGTTTCAATAACCTGAAGATCAAAGGATCGCAGCCCGCGGCAGCTACTACGCGAGCAACCTGTTCTTACTTGAGGAACGCCTGGAAGTCGGTACCCAGTTTGTCGATCGCTGCCTTGAAGTCCTTGGCGGTAATCTTCTGGCTTTCGTTTTTCAGTTCGGTGCCGAACACCTTGCGCACCACTTTGGCTACGGTCTGGTTGCTCTTGGCGTCGACGAACTCGGCTTCGATGAACAGGGTGGTTTCCTGGTCACGGTGACCGGTGGCTGCCTGGGTTGCCCCGACTACGGCCGCGATGGGCACCACTTCATACCACTTCATGCCTTCGTTCTCGGCGTTCACCCCGGTAATCGCCGCGCGCATGATCAGAGGGCGCGAACCCGCCGGTGCGGATGAGGTGTTGGTCACTACGCGGTATTTCTGACCCAGCGTAGCCTTTGCCTTGCTGGTCATGTAGTTCTGAATGTCGGTCAGTGTCTGCTGGTTGACACGCTCATCGGGTTTAGGGGCCGGGTAGAGCTCCAGTTTGTTGAACACCACGGTGTCATAGGCATTCGGGTTCCACGCAGGGCTGACCCAACGCATCGCGGTGCCGCCGCTCGGCGTTTCGACTTCCTGCAGGTTGTTGTAGTTGGACAAGAAGCCTGAATATTGCTCCTTCTCAGTCACTTTCGAGGTGCAGCCGCCTAGCAACAGACTGGCCAGCGTAGCGCCGACGAGCAGTTTTCGGGACAGATTCATAGTGGTGTTTACTCCTTGGTTTAAATCGTCATTCTTTCGTTTACAAGACATCAGAATCGCCAGGTCATGTTTCCGTTTATAGCCTGAATCCAGGCATTGTCGAATTGACCGGAGATTCGATTGCCCGATACGGACTTGGCCTGGTCCACCGGCATGTCGCCGAGCCAGACCATGGCCCAACTGACGTTGACATCGGTGTTCTCGTTCAGAGCATAGGTGGCTCCTGTCGCAATGCGCCAGGATTCATTCATCGGCACGACCACGCTGCGGTTGCTGTCCGAGACGGCGCTGCTGTCGTAGGCCACACCGACGTTCCACAACCACTGCTCGGTGGCCTGGTATTGCGCGCCAAGGGAGAGGTGCCAGGTATCCTTGAAGCCGGCGTCGACTGTTGTCGATTGCGCTCCAAATGCCGTGGTGTCGACCTCTACGGCGATGTCGCCGAACTCGGACCAGTCCTGCCAGTTGGCCGAGGCGAGCAACGCCCATTGCCGGTCCAGTTGCTGGAAAAGGCTCAGGGTGACGGTTTGCGGCACCTTCATGTCCAGTTCGGTATCGGTGTTGTTGACGCGCTCGAGCAGGCGGCCGTCGCCCTTGACGTCCAGCCGGTCCTTGAAGTCCAGGTCGACCTGGCTGGTGTAGGTCAGGCCGATGCGCGTGCCGGGTTGTGGGGCGTAGATCACGCCCACGTTGGCGCCATAGCCCCAGGTGTTGTCCCGGTACTTGTATTGGCCGTCAGAGCGGTCAGTGAAGCCGAAAGGGGAGCGGTCGATGGCGGTGTCTGCCTTTAACATGCCGTACATGGCCTTGATGCCCAGGCCGACCGACCACTGCTCATTGAAGCGATAAGCCACGCTCGGTACCAGCGACAGGCCGAGCAGGCTGGAGTTCTGCGCAAAGTAGCGGCCGGACCAGTCGTTGTCGTAATTGACCGCCAGGCCGAAGTCGCCGTACTGGCCGAACCCGACGCTCCAGTGCTCGTCGAGTTCATGGCTGATGAAGAAGCTGCCACCGGGAATCGGATCGAGGGCGTTGCCACTGCCGCTGCCCGGGGTGTTGGTGCCGGAGTCGCGGTCGAAGCTCAGGTCGCCGTACAGAACCTGCAAGCCGGCGGTGATTTGCGTGCCTGGCAGATAGCTCATGCCCGCAGGGTTGCTGGCGATGGTCGAGGGGCCTTGGGCACGGGCGGCGGCACCGGCGTTGGCCAGGCCGGCGTTATCGGTGCCGATTTCATAGAGCATGATGCCGCCGGCCCAGGCTTGCTGGCAGCACAGGGCAAGTAGCGCAGAGGCGGGCAGGGTAGCTGTTTTCGTCGGCATGGAAATCCCTCAGCAATTGTCCATTTCGAATACGGGTGGACTGAACCCGCCACCCGTGGATTCGGCTGTTACTTGGCCATCTCTGCCCGAGCCGCGGCGATCTTGGCTTTAACCGAGTCGAGGTTGAAACTCGCGCCTTTTTGCATTGGTGGGAACTCGATCGCTGTTTCTGCCAGTTTGGCCACCTGCTGCTGGACGAACACGAAGCGCCAGAACTGGAATTTGAACCAGTCGAAGTATTGTTGCGAACCCTGCGCGGCCTGATTTTCCGGCCAGCCCATGCGCTCGAACGGGTCGAGTCGAAGATTGGTCAGGATCGGCACATCCACAGCAACTTTAGCCCCCATCCAACCACCCGGTTGGTCAATGAAGCGATATTTGTAGTCGTCTATGCGCACCGCACCCAAGGAGCTCTCTCCGAAGTAGAAAACTTCATGCCGGTTCGACGGACCTTTTCCAGTGATCATTGGCGTTTGATCATAGCCGTCCAGGTGAACTTTGTAGGTGGTGTCGCCCAATTGTTTGCCTTTGAGCAGTTCCGCCGTGATGTTCGGGTTACCTGCCGCCGCGACCAGGGTCGGGAACCAGTCCATGCCGGACATGATGCCGTTGGCAATCTGGTTGGCCGGCACCTTGCCTGGCCAGCGAATGATTGCCGGTACCCGGAAGCCACCCTCCATGACCGTGCCTTTGCCCATGGCGAACGGAGTCGTGCCGCCATCGGGCCAGGTGAAGTTTTCCGCACCATTGTCGGTGGTGAAAATCACGATGGTGTTGTCGTCCATGCCGTCTTTTTTCAGCTTCGCCAGGACGTCGCCCACAATGTCATCGAGCTGCGCCATACCGGCTTCCTGTTCCGACCAGCCATTCTGCGAGTTGCGCATGGCCTCGTACTTGTCGGACAGGTGCGTGACGATGTGCATGCGGGTCGGGTTGAGCCAGACGAAGAACGGTTTGTTGTCCTGCTTGGCCTTGTCGATGAACGAGAAGGCCTTGTCGCGAATCTCCTCGTCGACGGTTTTCATCCGCTCCGGATAGAGCGTTCCGGCGTCTTCGATTTTCTGCTTGCCGACCTTGCCCCAGCGCGGCATCACGGTCGTGTCATCAGTGGTGGAGGCCCAGCTGTGGACCATGTTGCGTGGGCCGACGCTGTCTAGCAGCTCCTTCGGATAATTGGGGTGTGCCGGATCTTCCATGGCGTCGAGGTGATAGAGGTAGCCGAAGAATTCATCGAAACCATGGACGGTGGGCAGGAACTGGTTCAGGTCGCCCAAGTGGTTCTTGCCGAACTGGCCGGTGGCATAACCCATGGCCTTGAGTGCGGTCGCGATGGTGACGGCTTCGGCGGGAATACCCACGGGCGAGCCGGCCTGGCCGACGGTGGTCATGCCTGTCCGAATCGGCAGTTCGCCGGTAATGAAGTTGGCGCGCCCGGCGGTGCAACTGGCCTCGGCGTAATAGTCAGTGAAACGCATGCCTTCGTTCGCTAGCTGATCAAGGTTGGGGGTTCTGCCGGCCATCATGCCTTGGTTGTAGACGCCGATATTCGACCAGCCCACATCGTCGCCCATGATAACCAGGATGTTGGGAGCTTTGTCGGCGGCCAGGGTCAGGCCGGGAAACGCCATCACAGACAGCAATAGGGGGGCCGCAAACAGCGTGGATAAGGTTGTCCGATTCATTTCGAGCTCCTGCGCACTCGCGTGAGTACATCGAGACGAGCCCCCAACCGTCGTTGAATTTCGTAACCCCCGCGAAGAGCGTAGGTTTGAATTGCGAAATATCCAGTAATGGATAGTCAGAAAGCACTGATTCAGGAGCATTGCGCCGAAAGAGTGTTCGCTCAAAAACACCCGCTAAATTGAGGCGGCGAGCGCTACTCGCCGCCTCAATCGCCATTACCGGTCGGCAGTGGCAGCCAGCAATGGTGCAATTTGCTCATCGGTCAATGCGGCATGCACGTCCATGCTCATCAGGTCGTTCCACTCCAGCACCCATTTTTGAATCGGCACCAGATCACTCGCCTCGGCAATGCCGAAGCCGGCCGAGCTCCCTACGGCGTGCCAGCGTCCGTGCATGGTGACGCCTTCGGGCGGTGCGCCACCGGTCTTGAGGAAACGTGCGATTGCGGCATCACGGTTGTCCGGGCTGATTGTCCAACTGACGATGAATAACATCGGCTACCTCCTGTTACGGATTGGCACCGGTTTTTATGCGCGCACCTGGCTGGCGCCGGGGCCGTGGCCGCGCTTGGGTTTGCAGTTCCATCCTGGCTGGCGTGCGGCAAAATCTCCCATGGAAGGCATAGCAGCGCCTCGCGATTCATGTACGACCGCTGATCTTGTTCAGGTGCCTGTTCGAGGGGGTAACGGATGCGTGTTTCACCAACGAAACATGGGCAGCGGGCGCAGCGGCGAGCGAATGAATTGACGGGCAGAAAGCTTCATCAGCATCGAGTGAAAGCCGTGATCGGGAAAGGTCGACTGCACGGTTTTGATGAAGCTGCGGGGCAGGCCGAAACGCACCAGGCCCAGGGACACATCCACCAGATCGGCCTGGCGGAAGGGTTCGACGCTGGCAGCATAGGCGCCGCGATACTGGCGCAGTTTGTGATGCTCAAGTATCAATGCGCTGACTTCATCCTTCAGTTCCGCTCGTTGCTGGTTGTCGAGGTACTCGGTGGCCAGGGCAATGGACGGCGGCAGGTAGTCGAGGGTGTCATCGGTCCAGATGCCCAGGTCATGAAACGCCGCCGCGATTTGGACGGCGGCCGGGGGCAGGCCATCGGCACCACTGAGGGCTCCATGGAAATTCAGCACCCGGTAAATGTGGTTGCGGTAGCCCTGCAGGTCGGCCCCGATGGCCAGGGCGAACGAGGTGAGAATCTCGTCGGTGAGGGGGAGTTCGAGAAGAAGCTTCATCAGGCGTCACGCAACAGGTCGTTGGCATTGAGCAGTTCGTAGGCGATCTCCGGGCGCTTTTCCATGGCCCGGCGAATGGCGGCGGGGATGTTGGCGCGGGTCTTGCGGCACAGCCCCGGCAGTTCGCCAATCTGGATGCCGATGCCGCGCATGGTGCGCACTTCGTTGAAACCGGGAGCGATGTCCACGCGGATGCCCAACTGTTCGAGCATGCGCCGTTGCAGGTGCTCCAGATCGCTCAGGCTCTGCAGGTTCTCCAGGCGTTCGATCAGGCGTTTTTCTTCGTTGCGGGTCAGAAACAGAATGCGCAGGTCCGCCCCTGGTGTTTCCAGCAACGGGTCACGCCCGCAGTCGCAGGCGCCGGGCGGGCAGGGTGAGCGGATCGCAGCGGTGGTGGTCATGGGGATCAATCATAGAGCGCTGTGATCGAGTTTGCCCATAGGGATTTGGTGTGAAGGCGATCTAAAAATGTGGGAGCGGTGAGCCAGCTTGTCTTACTTCAGTACCAGCATCCGGTAAACGCCATCTTCGACTTCGATCCCGTGGGTGTCATGGGTGAAGCCGGGGAAGGATTTGTCGAAGGCTTCCAGTGCCTTGAGATACGCCAGCAACGGACCGTCCGCAGGCCCTGCGTTCTCACCCGGCATGAGCAGCGGGATGCCTGGTGGATACGGCACGATACCGGTCGCGGCAAGGCGTCCGGCGGCTTCGTTGAGCGTCACCAGCTCGATGTCGTTACGCACCAGTTTTTCGTAGGCCTCCACCGGGCTGAACTCGGCTTTTGGCAGGGTGCCGAAGGCCTGGGACATGTTGGCAGTGGTCTTGTGTTTCTTCATGGCGGCGAAGATTTCGTCGGCCAGATCCTTCAGGCCCATGCCGGCATAGCGATGCTGGTTGGCGTTGTACAGGTCGGGCAGGCACAGCTCGAGCTCGGCGTTGTCGTCGTAGTCACGCTTGAAGTCGAGCAGGGCGTTGAGCAGCGTGCCCCACTTGCCTTTGGTGATGCCGATGGAGAACAGGAACAGGATGGTGAAATCGGTGGTTTTCTCGACCACGATACCCTGACGGCCCAAGTACGCCGTGACCACGCAAGCGGGGATACCGGAGGCGAGCAGGCTGCCGTCGTCGCCCATGCCCGGGCTGAGCACAGAGACCTTGATCGGGTCGAGCATGCAGTAGCCGTCTTCGATGTCGCCGAAACCGTGCCATACCGCGTTCGGGTGCAGGACCCAGCAGTTCGGATCGGTTTTCAGCGTAGCCGGGTCGACCTCATGGAACGGCACGGCCGCTGCGCCAACCTGTACGGTCGGCGGCTGCCAGCAGGTGAAGAACCAGTCGTTCTTGCCCACCATCTCGTTGTGCATGCGCGAGAGAACCTGGCGGAAGCTGATGGCTTCTTCAATCGACTCGTTGGTGAGGATCTGCCCGCTCGGTGCTTCCATCATCGCCGAGCTGACGTCGCAGGACGCCATGATCGCGTAATTTGGCGAGGTCGAGGCGTGCATCATGTACGACTCGTTGAAGCGCGCATGTTCGATCGGGTTACGCCCGTCACGCACGTGGATCATCGAGGCCTGAGACAGGGCAGCCAGCAATTTGTGGGTCGACTGGGTGGCGAACACGGTCGGCTTGGACTTGTCGTGATCGGCCGGGTTGCCGTGCATGGCATGGCGTCCGCTGTACAGCGGGTTGAAGCGCGCATAACCGTACCAGGCTTCGTCGAAGTGCAGACGGTCCACGCTTTCGCCCAGCAGCTCTTCGACCCGGGTGACGTTGTAGGTCAGGCCGTCGTAGGTGGAGTTGGTGACAATGGCGTGCACTGGTGTCGGGTCGATGCCTTGCTTGACCAGCGGGTTGTTGGCGATGGCGGCTTTCACGCCTTCGGCGCTCAGGGTCTGCGGCAGGATCGGGCCGATGATGCCGTAGCGGTTGCGGGTCGGCACCAGGTAGGTCGGAATCGCCCCGGACAGGGTCATCGCGTGCTCGGCGGACTTGTGGCAATTGCGGTCGCACAGGGCGATCTGGTTGCGCGTGACGCTGGCCATGAGGATGACGCGGTTGGACATCGACGAGCCGTTGGTCACGTAATACGTGCGGTGGGCGCCGAAGACCTTGGCGGCATAGCGTTCACCCTGGCCGATAGGGCCACTGTGATCGAGCAGCGAACCGAGTTCGCCAACCGAGATCGACAGGTCGGAACGTAGCAGGTTCTCCCCGAAGAACTCGTAGAAGGCCCGGCCTGCGGTGCTCTTCAGGAAAGCCGTGCCGCCGGCATGGCCTGGGGTGTGCCACGAGTATTCATAGTTGCGGGCAAACTTCACCAGCGCGCCGAACATCGGCGGCAGGGCGGCCTGGCGATAGCGTTCGATGGCCGCCAGGATGCGCCCGCTGAGGAAACGGGAGGTGTCCTCGGGCAGCCAGATGAAGTCGTCGGCGTGTTGCATGACCAGCAACGGAATGCTCGACGCGGTGGTGCGGTCGCTGATCAGGAACACCGGCACCCGGGTATTGCGCTCGCGCAGTTTGACCAGCAATTTGGTGCAGTCGGCGTGGCCTTCGCTGGTGTCCATTTCCCACCGGATGAGCACGCATTGAATGGCAGGGTCCGAGCGCAGGATCGAGGCGGCGTCGGTGAGGCTTTCCGAGGCCAGTACGCTGACACCACGTCCCTCTACGTCGTGGACCAGTTGATCCAGGGCGCGGCCAAACACCGTTCGCTTGTCCGGCGGACTGCTGACCAGTAGCGCCAGCATGCCCAGCGAGTGTTTATATTCCGTCATGATTGATCCTCCAGAGTTAATTCAGGTTGTTGACCGGCACTGGCTCGGCAGTGAGGTGCTGCGCGCTGACGGTTTGTGTCGGTACGCTGTTGTTGAGCGCTTCGAGGCGGATCAGGCGGTTGTTGACGAAGCCGAACAGGGTGTAACCAACGATCGTGGCCACGCCGCCCAGCATCAGCGCCTGTTCACCGGAGCTGTATAGCGCCAGGTAGCTGTAGGCCGCTGCGATCAAGGCAATGATGTTGGTGGCCAGCGCCTTGCTTTCCGGCACGTTGGAGACTTTCTGCATGGTCATCAGCGCGGCCATGGACAGGATGTACGGCACCAGGTTGGTGACCACCGCGAGGTTGACCAGGGTGTCGAACTGCTTGCTCAAGTCGGGGCTGATGGTGAGCAGGGCCAGCGCGGTCTGCGCCGCCAGCAGCACCAGCATGCCGACAATCGGCGTTCCCGCTTTGTTGCCTTTGGCAAAGATCGACAGGAAGTAACCGGTGTCCGCCGAGCTTTTGTACACCTGGGCGATGGTGAACTGCCAACCCAGCAGCGAACCGATGCAGGCGAGCACCATGGCCGCCATCACGATGTCGCCGACCATCGGGGTGAACATCTTGGCGAACACCAGGCCGAACGGCGCAGTGGACGCGACCAGTTCTTCGTTGCCGACGATACCGAAGATGACGTTGGTGGAGACGATGTAGATCACCGCTGCACCCAGGGTGCCGCCCAGCACGGCAATCGGTACGTTGCGCTCAGGGTTTTCCACCGCGTCGGTGTTGGCGCAAGCCGATTCCAGGCCAAGGAAGGCCCACAGGGTAATTGCCACCGAGGCGCCTGCCGCTTCGAACCAGCCTTTGTCGTGGGGGTTCCAGCCAGCGGCGTAAACACTGCTGTCGAACCAGAACCAGCCCACCGTGGAGACCAGCACCACCGGTGCAATCACACCCCAGACCGTCACCGCGCCGATACGGCCGGTAATGCTGGCGCCGCCAAAGTTGGCGAAGGTGGTGATCCACAACAGGGCAATAGTGGCCAAGCCTACTTGCAGTGAGTCGAGTTCTATCCCGAACAACACCTGAATATAGCCGACCGCTGTAATACTGATCGCCACGTTGGCAATCAACAGCGAGAGGCCGTAGGTGTAGTTGGTGATGTAGTTACCTGCTTTACCGAAGGTGTATTCGGCATAACCGCCCATGCCGCCGGTCTTGCGGCTGA
Organism: Pseudomonas sp. BF-R-30; assembly: GCF_019956175.1. Lineage (NCBI taxonomy): Bacteria > Pseudomonadati > Pseudomonadota > Gammaproteobacteria > Pseudomonadales > Pseudomonadaceae > Pseudomonas > Pseudomonas sp. BF-R-30. The sequence continues at coordinate 13,406 of NZ_JAHBDE010000039.1, forward strand.
GCATCCCGCATCGCGCAAAGGCGTACGCCAGAGCGAGGGAGCCGGTGGCCGTTATCAGCCAGGAGAGGATCGAAATTGCACCGACTTCCGCGAGTTTCGTCGGTAGTAGCACAATGCCTGAGCCCAACATGTTGACCGCGGTCAACATTGTCAGTTGCCCCACACTCATTTTCTTTGCGACTGACATTCCGTTGCCTCACTTAGTTGGCGATTGAGAGTCTTAGCTATAGCAAAGGATTGAAAACTCGCAAGAAATAACGTCACTCATCTCGTTTTCGCATTAATTTGCAAAAAAGGCACGATGCTGGCCCCCAAGTTTAAAAATCCTCAGCAAAATTAGTTCATTTTCAGCTAGTTAAATAGGTCAAGATGCGCAAGACATGGATCTCGTTAATGCCGTTAGTTATCGCGGGTGTAGCCCATTCGGCTCAAGCCAAAGAACTGGCCACCCATGATCAATACATGTGCAGTTGGGGGGCGGGAACCGCCGCAAGGGCACAGGAGCTCAAGCTTTCAGGCGTTTCTCTGTACGCCGCACGCCAAAAAATCCAGGTCTACAAGTTTGCAAAATCCTGGATGCGCATGATGGCACTTGGCATTACAGAGCAAACTTATGACAGTCCGTCGCGATTCAAACCGACTGCTGTACGCCAGAGCTTTTATGAGGACTGCGTCAGGTACAAGTTGGCGCGTAAATAAAGTAGAAGGGGGCGCTGGTCGGATCGACCGCGGGACGGGGCTGCGACGACTATATTGATTGACCATCCCAGCGACCCGATGGGGTGAAAACCGGTTTTTTACAACTCAATCAGGAGGTCATCATGAGCCAGATCGATAAAGTGTTGTACACCGCCCAAACCCACACCACCGGCGGGCGTGACGGCGCGTCCCGCAGCTCCGACGGAATCCTCGATGTGAAGCTGTCGTCCCCGGGCGCGGGTGGCGGTGGAACCAATCCGGAGCAACTGTTCGCTGCCGGGTGGTCCGCCTGTTTCATCGGCGCCATGCAAGTTGCAGCCAGGGAAATGAAAGTGGCGTTGCCCAAGGATGTGGCCGTCGATGCCGAGGTTGATTTGGGCACCAATGAAGGCGGCTATCTGCTGCAGGCGCGGCTCAATGTCAGCCTGCCGGGGCTGGACCGTGAAACCGCACAAAAAATCGTCGACACCGGGCACCAGTACTGCCCGTACTCGAAAGCCACGCGCAACAACATCAACGTCGTGCTCAAGCTCGTTTGAGTTGACGTGAAAAGGACTCGTATTCACTGAAGATCAAACTGTGGGAGCGAGCTTGCTCGCGATGGCGGAGTATCAGGCGACATCGATGTCGAATGTTCCTGCCTCATCGCGAGCAAGCTCGCTCCCACAGGTCCTGTGTTTTAACTCACGGAGCAATCAATTCATCTTGCTGTGATCATGCATCATCGTGCCGTGATCCATGGTGCCGATCGCCTTGGCAACGGCTTCGACCTGAATCGATTCTTTCTCGCCCTTGGCGTCTTCGACGGTCAGGGTCAGTGGCACCTTGTCGCCTTCCTTGATCTGACCTGTGAGATTCATCAGCATGATGTGATAGCCGTTGGGATCGAAGCTCACCGGCTTGCCGGCTGGCAGCGCAACGGACTGCACCTGCTGCATTTTCATCACGTCGTCTTTCATGCTCATTTCATGAATCTGCACTAGCTTGGCAACCGGCGTTTGCACGCTCAGCAACTTGCTGTCGCTGCTGGCGGTGACGGTCATGAAGGCGCCGCTCGACGGCTGGCCGGCCACGGTGGCGCGGACCCAGGCGTCGTCGACCCGGGTTTGTGCCGATATCTGAAAGGCCAGGCCGACCAGGGACAAGCCCAGTGCCAGTTGCTTGCAACCTTGGACGAAGCGGTTTTTAGCCTGCGGGGCATTCATTTCAGCAAACCTCCATCACGGTGAGCAGGTCTTCTGCGCACTCTTTGGCCGTCAGGGACGCGGACAGCCCCAGGCGCAGATTGCCCCGGGAGTCGAAGACAAAACTGGTCGCGGTATGGGAGAGGGTATAGGTATCGCCGCTCGGGACTTTTTCAAAGAACACGCCGAATTCCTTGGCGGTGGCGGCGGTTTCTTCAAGCGTGCCGTACAGGGCTTCGAAACTCGGGTCGAACGCCTTGACGTACTGGTCCAGCAACTCTGGCGTGTCGCGTTCAGGGTCCAGGGTGATGAAGATAACCTGCAGCCTTTCGCCATCGCGACCCATCAGCTTCTTGGCCTGCGCGGCGCGGGCCAGGGTGGTCGGGCACACGGCCGGGCACTGGGTGAAACCGAAGAACACCATCGGCATCAGGCCGCGATAGCTGCCCAGCATCCTGGTTTCGCCTTCAGGGTTCTTGAGCTTGAAGTTACGCCCCATGATCTTGTCGCTGAGGTCCTTGCCGTAGTTGAACGACAGCTTGCTGCTGTCGTCGCAACCGGCGAGCAGGCCCAGGCTCAACAGGCCCATGCCTTGCAGGACAGTCCGGCGGGTATACAAAGTACTCATGAAAAAAGCATCCTGTTGAACAGGCTGAAATGACAGCGTGATGACTGTACAGACGAAAAAATCGCGGGGATGTTAACAAACTGTGCCGGTGTCGGAGGGGCGGATACGACCATTGGACCGACGGGGAGGCGTGACATAGTGTCGCGCCGACAGGCCGACACCTGTGGCGAGGGGGCTTGCCCCCGTTGGACTACGAAGTAGTCCCGATCCAGGCAATGCGGTTTGTCTGAGTAACCGCGATTGCAGGGTTCAGGGTCGCTGCGCGACCCAACGGGGGCAAGCCCCCTCGCCACAGGCAAGCCCCCTCACCACAATGTTTCGGTCGGGTTTAGCGACGCAATTGCGCGCAATGATCCTGTTTCGGTTGCGCGGCGGTGTACCACACGTAATCCGCATTCTCGGCGGTCACGGTCTTGCCCGCTTCGGCCAGGATCAGCACCGCATTCCCTTCACCGGCACCGAGGTCCTTCAGGTGCAGTGGCACCCCCAGATCCTTGCGCACGTGGAAGGCACCGGCCAGCAGCAACGCCGGCGTCGGCGCGGCCATCAGGCGCTCGGCCATGCGCCGGTCACGCTGTTGTTGCACGGCGAGCATTGCCGGCATCTGCGCTTCGGGCAGCAGGCCGCAATGGGATTGGCGGATGTCATCCAGCAAGGTCGCCCGCACCTGTTGGGTGGTGGACGCTTGCCCCGCAAGTACCGGGCGCTGTTTGTAGATCTGCATGATCTGCGCGCGGTCCAGGTTCGCCGCCAGCAGCGGATACGGTTGCCGCAGCGCGTAGGTGACGAGTGCGCCATAAACACTCCAGTCCCAATTGGCCTGCCAGGCCAGCGCCGTGAACGCATCGGCCGGTGGCTGGCCCGCGCGGGTCACGGCTTGTGCGGCATCGACCCTGGCTTGTTGGTCGGGGTTGAGCATCTCCATCAGCAGGCTGCCCTGGGGGCGTTGTGTCGCCAGTTCGCGCAGCAGCCACAATTGCAGGGCGTGGTGGTCCGGGTTGTCGTGCTGTTCACCGACCAATACCCGAGGCACAACGGCCAGGCGTTGGACAAGTTCTTGCGGTGTCAGCGTACGGCCCGTGGCGAGTTCGCGGATGACTCCGAGGTCGGCGTGATCACGGCCGTGCGGGGCGATCGGCGCCGGCAGTGGTGTGACCTGATGGATTTGGCAGGCAGCCAACAGGCTGAATGCACAGAGCAACAGAAAGCGCATCGGTTTTCCTTATTGGACAGGTGCCCCCTCAATGACGGAAGAGGGGGCGGCATCAGCGCGCGATGATCAGCGGGTGGCCGCGTTCCGGATGCTGGTGAATCAGCACTTGTAGTCCATACACCGCCGCCATCGCTTCGGTGGTCAGCACTTCTGCGGGTGGACCGTAGGCGTGGGGCAGGCCCTGATGCAACAACAGTAGTTGATCGCAGTAACGGGCAGCCAGATTGAGGTCGTGCAGAATCACCAGCACGGCAACCCCGCGCTCGGCGAAATCACGCACGGCTTGCAAAATGGTGTGCTGATGCAGCGGATCGAGCATCGATGTCGGTTCATCGAGCAGCAGGGTTTGCCCCTCGGCACCCGGCCAGAGCTGAGCGAGCACCCGCGCCAGATGCACGCGCTGGCGTTCACCGCCGGACAGGGCCAGGTAGCTGCGTCCGGCAAGATGAAGCGCATCGGCGGCTTTGAGCGCCTCGGCGACGATTTCGGCATCGCGCACGCGGCCGCTGGCGTGAGGCAAGCGACCCATGCCGACGATTTCATTGACCGAAAACGCAAAGCTCAGGCTCGAACTCTGCGGCAGCACGGCCAGGCGCTTGGCCCGTTCCTGTCCCGGCCAGTCGGCGAGTGGACGCTCGTCGAGGCTGACCCTGCCTTCACTGGTCGCCAGCTCACCACACAAAGCGGCGAGCAGGGTGCTTTTGCCGGCGCCGTTCGGCCCCAGCACACCCAGCACTTCACCGGGGCGCAACTCGATATCGATGTTGGTCAGCACCGTGCGCTTGCCACGGCGTACCAGCAGGTTGTTTGCCCGCAGCATCAGGAGCGTCCTCGCACCAGCAGATAAAGAAAGAACGGAGCGCCGATCAGTGCAGTCACGATACCGATTGGCAATTCGGCTGGCGCCAACAACAAACGCGCCGCCAGATCGGCCAGCAACAGCAGGCTGGCACCGGCCAGCAACGACGCGGGCAGCAACACCCGGTGATCCGGGCCGACCAGCAGGCGCATCAGATGCGGCACCACCAGGCCGATGAAACCGATCAGTCCGGCCGCCGCGACTGCCGCGCCGACGCCGAGCGCCGTGCACAACACCAGCTCAAGTTTGATCCGCTCGATGTCAAAACCCAGGTGACGGGCCTCCGATTCACCCAGCAGCAATGCATTGAGCGCCGCCGCCCTGCGGGGCAACCACAACGCTACGCCCAGGGTGACGATCAGCAAGGGCCACAAGCGCGGGTAACTGGCACCGTTGAGGCTGCCCAGGTTCCAGAACGTCAGGGTGCGCAAAGTGGCATCGTCGGCCAGGTAGGTGAACAGCCCGACCCCGGCACCGGCCATGGCCGTCATCGCCACACCCGCCAAGAGCATGGTGGCAACGTCGGTTTGCCCGTTGCGGCGACCGAAGCGATACACCACCGCCGTGACGATCAAGCCACCGGCAAAGGCGCACACCGACAGCAAGTAGGGTTCGATCACAGGCGGCAAGCCACCGAGCAGGCTGCCGCCGACGATGGCAAGGGCGGCACCGAGCGCAGCACCGCCGGACACACCGACCAGACCCGGATCGGCCAAGGGATTGCGGAACAACCCCTGCATCGCCACGCCGGACAACGCCAGTACCGACCCCACGGCGATGCCGAGCAAGCTGCGTGGCAGGCGAATCTGCCCGAGGATCAACTCCGCCTGCTGCGTGTCACCACCGTCAAGTGGCAACCCGAGCAGACGCATCCCGCCCAGCAAGGTATCGCCCAGGGGCAGGCTGACCGGTCCGAGGGCCAGGGACAGCCAGAACACCAGCACCAGCAACAGCAGCAAAAAGATCAACGTCGGACGCGGCCGAAAAATGGCAGTCATGAGCTGATCCCGGCGGTCTGTGCTTTGGCGTCCGGGCAGGGCGTCGTGGCACAGGCCGGCAGTGTTTTGATACGCATCGGGACTATTCCTTAGCCGATCATAGGGTGGGGGCGGGTATCGAAACTTTCGTAGCGGGTGATGATGCCATCGACGCCCGGCTTACGCACACGCCACGGTTCGGTCATGCCAGAGGTTTTCAGGCGCAGGTTGGACATCGGGGCGAGCGCCTTGAACCAGATGTCCATCCAGCGCCAGTTGCGCAGTGCTTCTGATCATGAGAGGAACTTGTGATCATCACGATTAAAATGAGTTTGTCTCACTCGCTGACACTGTCGACAATGGCTCCCATCGAACGTATTGGAGTTATTTGACATGGCTGTGGCCCATTCCCTTGGTTTTCCGCGCATTGGTCGCGACCGCGAACTGAAAAAGGCTCAAGAGGCGTTCTGGAAGGGCGAACTCGACGAAGCCGGTCTGCGCACCGTGGGCCGCGACCTGCGCAAGACCCACTGGGACTTGCAGAAAAAGGCCGGCATCGAGTTGCTGCCGGTCGGCGACTTCGCCTGGTACGACCAGGTCCTGACCCACTCGTTGATGTTCGGTGTGATCCCTGAGCGATTCCGCCCGCACGATGGCAAGGCCAGCCTGCAAACCTTGTTCGGCATGGCGCGTGGTGTGAGCGACAGCTGCTGCGGCGGCGCGCATGCCCAGGAAATGACCAAGTGGTTCGACACCAACTATCACTACCTTGTCCCTGAGTTCAGCGCCGATCAGCAGTTCCAGCTCGGCTGGGACCAGTTGTTCGAAGAAGTCGAGGAAGCCCGCGCACTGGGGCACAACGTCAAGCCGGTGATCATCGGCCCGCTGACTTACCTGTGGCTGGGCAAGGCCAAGGGCGTCGAATTCGACAAGCTGGAGCTGCTGGATCGTCTGTTGCCGTTGTACGGCCAGATCTTCCAGCGCCTGGCGGCACAGGGCGTCGAGTGGGTGCAAATCGACGAGCCGATCCTGGTGCTCGACCTGCCGCAGGACTGGAAAAACGCCTTTGAGCGGGCCTACAACCTGATTCAGCGTGACCCGTTGAAGAAACTGGTCGCCACGTATTTTGGTGGGCTGGAAGAAAACCTGGGCCTGGCCGCCAACCTGCCGGTGGACGGCCTGCACATCGATCTGGTGCGTGCGCCTGAGCAGTACCCGACCATCCTCGATCGCCTGCCGGCCTACAAAGTGCTGTCGCTGGGCCTGGTCAACGGCCGTAACGTCTGGCGCTGCGACCTGGAAAACGCTTTGGCCACCCTGCAGCATGCTCATGAGCGTCTGGGTGATCGCCTGTGGGTCGCGCCATCCTGCTCGCTGCTGCACAGCCCGGTTGATCTGGGGCGTGAAGACAAGCTCGATGCCGAACTGAAAAGCTGGCTGGCGTTTGCCGTGCAGAAGTGTGAAGAAGTCGCGGTGCTGGCTCAGGCCGTCAACGAGCCGGAAGTGCCGAAGGTGCTTGAAGCGCTGACCCAAAGCCGCGCCGTGCAGGCCAGCCGTGCTGCGTCGCCACGCATCCACAAACCGGCCGTGCAGGCGCGTGTGGCCGCCATCACTGTCAAGGACAGCCAGCGTCATTCGCTGTTTGCCCAGCGTATCGAGAAACAGCGCGCCGGCCTGAACCTGCCGCTGTTCCCGACCACCACCATCGGTTCATTCCCGCAAACCGCGTCTATCCGTCTGGCTCGCCAGTCGTTCAAGCAAGGCAAGCTGACCGAAGCCGAATACACCGAAGCGATGCACAGTGAGATCCGTCACGCCGTGCAAGTGCAGGAAAACCTGGGCCTGGACGTGCTGGTGCACGGTGAAGCCGAGCGTAACGACATGGTCGAATACTTCGCCGAGCAACTTGACGGCTATGTGTTCACCCGTTTCGGCTGGGTCCAGAGCTACGGCTCGCGTTGCGTGAAACCGGCGGTGATCTTCGGTGACCTGAGCCGTCCGAAAGCCATGACCGTGGAGTGGATCCGCTACGCCCAGGGCCTCACCGACAAGGTGATGAAGGGCATGCTGACCGGTCCCGTAACCATGCTGATGTGGTCGTTCCCCCGCGAAGACGTGACCCGCGAAGTGCAGGCTCGTCAACTGGCCCTGGCGATCCGTGATGAAGTGGTGGACCTGGAAGCCGCCGGGATCAAGATCGTACAGATCGACGAAGCCGCGTTCCGCGAAGGCCTGCCGTTGCGCCAGGCGCAGTGGCAGCACTACCTGGACTGGGCGACCGAAGTGTTCCGTCTGTGCGCCTCCGGTGTGCGCGACGAAACCCAGATCCACACCCACATGTGCTACAGCGAGTTCAACGATGTGATCGAGTCCATCGCCGCCATGGATGCCGACGTGATCACCATCGAAACCTCGCGCTCGGACATGGAACTGCTGGACGCGTTCGAAGCCTTCGCCTACCCGAACGAAATCGGCCCGGGCGTGTATGACATCCACTCGCCAAGGGTGCCGGACTCCTCGGAAATGGCCAACCTGCTGCGCAAGGCCGCCAAGCGTATTCCCGCCGACCGCCTGTGGGTCAACCCGGACTGCGGCCTGAAGACCCGCGGCTGGCCGGAAACCGAAGCGGCGCTGGTGCACATGGTCAACGCTGCGCGTCAGCTGCGTAAAGAGTGGGTCTGACGCTGTATTGGGTGCACCACTGAAACCTGTGGCCTTATCGCGAGCAAGCTCGCTCCCACTGGGATTCCGGGTGAATACAAGATTTGTGTTCAACAGAAATCCACTGTGGGAGCGAGCTTGCTCGCGATGGCGGCGTGTCGGTTTAAACCGTCATTCCTTCACGCTCATGAACTCCTCCGCGAAGCGGATGTATTCCTCGGGTTGCGTATAGGTGTGCGTCAGCTCGGTGGCGCTCAGGTCCGACGTCTGGGTGAGGATCTGGCGTTGTTCGCGCAGGCTGTCGTAGGTCGCCTTGATCGCGGCGAAGTACGCGCCATGGCCGTCGATGGTCACGCGCACACCCAGTTCGGCCAGGCGTTTGTCATCGCGCAGCAGCGGGTTGCCATAGGTCACCAGCATCAGCGGCACGCTCAGGTGCTCGGCGATCTGCTCCAGATGGTCGAAGTCCTTGATGCCCACCATGCAGATCCCGTCGGCGCCGGCGCTCTGGTATTGCCGGGTGCGGCTGATGATTTCCTGCACCGGCAGAATCCCGGCATGGGTGCGGGCGATGATTGCCATTTCCGAATCGCAGCGGGCTTCGAGCGCCGCGCGGATCTTGCCGACGCCTTCGGCGACCGTGATCAGGTCGGTGGATTTACGGCCGAACTGCGCGGGCAGCAGGGTGTCTTCGATGGTCAGCGCAGCCACGCCCGCACGTTCGAGTTCGACGATGGTGCGCATGACGTTGAGCGCGTTGCCGTAGCCGTGGTCGGCGTCGGCAATCACCGGCAACTGGGCGACACGGCCGATGCGAGTGGCCTGTTCAGCGAATTCGCTGAGGGTGATCAGGGCAAAGTCAGGGGCGCCCAGCACTTGCAGCGATGCGACCGAACCCCCGAGGATCCCGACTTCGAAGCCCAGGTCGGCGGCGATGCGGGCCGACATCGGGTCGAAAACCGAGGCCGTGTGGTAGCAGGTGTTGGAGGCGAACAGTTGGCGAAAATTGCGGCGCAAATCTTGATGGGAAAGCCTGGACATATGAGTTCCACCAATGGAATGGAAGGGCTTGAGCAAAAGTGTCAACGCCGAAGAAATAAAAGGCTATCACGCGCGCAAGGGGAGAATGATGACGAATTTGCTGGGTCAGTCCGATTGACATCGCCGCGATGGAACTGATAGATCACGCCGCCACGGCCTGTTGCCGTTGGTCAAGCAGCGGCACGGCGCGCACCGAGTCTGCGGGTTGCAGCTGCAGGCGCTTGGCGGTCAGGCGATCAACCACCAGGCTGTTGCCTACCTGTCGGGCCGGGGCACAGGTAATGCGACAGTTTTCCAGGCGGCGGTTGTGAATCAGCCAGAGGGGCGCTTTATCGTCCGGTGAGCCGATGGCCAGTGACAGCGGTCGGCTGTCGCGCACGGTGCGGATCCCGGAAACCGGGGCTTCGATGACCGGTCCGCCGTCGAAGATATCGATGTAACCCTGGTGGGCAAAGCCCTCGGCGCTGAGGATTTTCAGGGCTGGCTCGGTATTGGGGTGGGCCTTGCCGATCACCGCCTGGGCCTGTTCGGTGAGCAGGCAGGTGTACAGCGGCTGGCGCGGCATCAGTTCGGCGATGAACGATTTGTTGCCCAGCCCGGACAAGTGATCGGCGTGGCTGAAATCCATCTTGAAAAAGTGCCGGCCGAGGCTGTCCCAGAACGGCGAACCGCCTCGTTCGTCGGCACTGCCGCGTAATTCGGCGATGAGCCGGTTGCCGAACAGCTGGGTGAACTCGGCCACAAACAACAAGCGCCCGAGGGAAAGCAAACGGCCGTTGCTGCCCTGGCGCTGATCGGGGCGCAGGTACAACGAGCAGACTTCCGATTGCCCGGTCAATTCATTGCTCAGGAACAGGGTCTGGATCTGGCGCTGGATACCCAGGTCCGCCGAAGCGCTGACCGTCAGTCCGACCCGGTAGTTGTACCAGGGCTCGCGCAGACCGACGCCCCCCGTCAGGGCGCTGACGCCCACCACTTGCTGCTCGTCATCCTCGAGCACGAACAGGTAATCGGCATCGGCCCGGTCGACCTGTCCGGCGAAGGTGCGCTGGGCCCAGCGAATCCGGTAGGCCAGGCGTTCTTCATCGGCCGGCAGGCTGGTAAGCCCCGGAATGGCCTGCCGCACCAGCGTGAACAAGGCGGGCAGGTCGGTGATCTGGACCGGACGGACAATCATGGGGCGGTTCCTTGTGCGCGGGTGCTCGGGCGTTGAATCTGGCGGGTGTTCACAGGGCCACCAGCCGGACGGGGCTGCCCTCGGTCACCTTCAGCGCCGTACACATCGCTGCGTCAAGGGTCACGGGTTGTCCGGGGATGTAATCAAGATCGGCGACGATGGCTCGGTAATCCTTCAAGGACTCGTTGCTCACCAGAAAGCGGCCGCGGGTGTCGATCACCGGGCCAGGCTGCGTTATGCCGCACTGGCTGTGGGCGATGGAGCGAATACCATAGGTACGCGCATAGAGCGTCGGGCCTCCATCGAACAGATCGATGTAACTGTTGGTTTCGAAGCCTTCCCGTTCGAGGATATCGAAGGCTTCCTGGCCATCGGGGTGGATGCTGCCGATGCAGTCCTGTGCCGCCTGGGGCAGCATGGGCACGTAGATCGGATACTGCGGCATCAGCTCGGCGAGAAAGGTGCGGCTCTGCAGACCGCAAAGCCGTTCGGCCTCGACGTAGGGCAAGTCGAAGAAATGCTTGCCCACGGCGTCCCAAAATGGCGAGTGGCCTTCATCACTGCTGTAGCCGACGATCTCGGTGATCACCGTTTCGGAAAAACGCCGGGCATGGGCGGCGATGAACAACAGGCGCGCCCGCGACAGCAGTTCGGAATGTGCGCTGCGCACTCGCGCGGCATCGATATGAAAGCCCCGCAGCAAGGTGTGACCACTGAGGTCGTGACACAACGACAGGGCCGGTACACCGTGCTCGATGTTCAGTTCCCGCGAGGCGCTGGTGAAGTGCCGGTTGCGCAGGCTGTAGAACGGCTCGTTGTAACCCGCCGTGGCGAGGATTTCCGAGCAGCCGGCCAGGTGCCGTGTCGTCAGGTCTTCGAGTACAAAGAAATAGTTTTCCGGGCCATGAGCCTGCACGTCCTTTTCGAACGAGGCACAGGAATCGAGGATTTTTCCGCGCAACCGTTCGCTATCGTCGGGCAGGGACGTGACGCCCACGAGGCTTTCACGGGCCAGCCTCTGCAACTGGGGCAGGTCGGCCAACTCGACTGGACGCAAGACCAGCATGGAGACACTCCTGTATCAAACGATTCGGCGGCTTGAGCCGAACCTGACTATCACTGTCGGTTTTTCCACACATTAAATCGGTGGTCATCTGAACGTTGTCAGGCGCCACGCTTTTTCTTATCGGATGTTTATTGGGATGGACCGCATTAAACGAGGAGCAGGCGGTTCGGTCGGAGGTGGTGCCTGGCCAGGCGCTTGGATCGGGTATTCGAGTAAAGGCATCCGGGCTCCTGCTGGATGAGAGTGGCACGTGTTTTAACAATCCGTTGAAAGGAGTATTTAATCATCGCGTACTGCCTGTCTAGTGAATTTTCGCGTGGTCTGCTCGTGCCCGGAAAAGGTGCGAAGTGCCTGTACTACGGGGCTACGTCGATGTCGTAAAGTCTTGTAGGCGATTGCCTGCATTGCGGTCAGCCATGACAGAAAGTCTTGCAGGAAATGACTGAAGGAATCCGTTTCAAACAGGAAAATTAAACACCACCCGGGCCTGCTTTCTTGCGGCACAATTGCGCGATGGCGGTCACCTGACGCCGTCGTTCCTTTCCACCCCTGGAGTGATTGCTGGTGCAGGCAACCCGTTTAACCCTGATTTGCCACGCTCGAACCGTCGCACAGAAATTGGCGCGCTTTCCTCTGGACGAGCCTCTGGAGATGGATGGGCAAGTGCTCAGGCTTTCCCGTTGCAATCAGTTCAAGGGCGCTCCACGTCTTGTCTGTGGTCCGGAGTTGCGCACCCGGCAAACCGCTGGACTGTTCGGCAGCGCGCCGCAGATTGTCGACGCCTTGAAGGACTGCGATTTCGGGCGCTGGGGCGGTGAGCGCATCGGTGATCTGCAAAAAACCGAAGCCCAGGCGCTCCAGCATTGGCTGGACGACCCGGCTTCGGCCCCCCACGGCGGTGAGTCGCTGGTGCAACTGGGCGAGCGGGTGGGCGCCTGGCTGACAACCTTGCAATCGACGCCGGGGCACATCGTTGCCGTTACTCATCCCTTTGTCATCCGCGCCGCGCTGACGCAAGTGTTGCAGGGGGGCGCGTCCAACCTGATCGACGTCGAACCCCTGTCGGCCATCGAGTTGAGGTTCCATGACCGCTGGCGGCTGCGCTTTCCGGGCATCGATCCCGAGGACCTGCTGTGATGAAAAAACTCCTGGTCATCGGCATCGGTGCCGGCAACCCCGACTACATCACGATGCAGGCCGTGAAGGCGCTGAATCAGGTCGATGTTTTTTTTCTCATGGACAAGGGCCAGAGCAAAGACAAACTCATCGATCTGCGCCGCGAAATCTGCGAGCGCTACATCACCGGCCACGACTACCGTTTTGTCGAAGCCCACAGCCCCGAGCGTGAGCGCGGTGAGGTGGACTACAAGACCAGTGTCGACGACTTGAACCTGGCCAAACAACAGACCTTCGAACGGCTGATCAATGAAGAGCTGTCCGACAGCCAGTGTGGTGGTTTTCTGGTGTGGGGCGACCCTGCGCTGTACGACAGCACCATCCGTATCCTTCAGGCGATCCAGGCCTCGGGCGCCTGTGGGTTCGAGTTCGAGGTGATTCCCGGGATTACCAGCGTCCAGGCATTGGCGGCACAACACAAAGTGCCGCTCAACCAGATTGGCCGCTCCGTTGAAATCACCACCGGCCGGCGCCTGGCGGCAGGGCAGGCGAGCGATGCCGACAGCCTGGTGGTGATGCTCGATGCCCAGGATGCTTTCCATCGGGTGGTGGATCAGGAAACCGAGATTTACTGGGGGGCCTATCTGGGGACGCCGGATGAAATCCTGATCAGCGGCAAGCTCAAGGATGTCGCGGATGAAATCGAACGGGTGCGCAAGGCGGCGCGGTTGGCCAATGGCTGGATCATGGATACCTATCTGCTGCGAAAACCCTGATCAGTCGGTGACCGGGCTGACGCCTTCGCGAGCAAGCCCGCTCCCACAGTGGATCTTCAGTGTTCACACCATCGGTGTGGGAGCGAGCCTGCTCGCGATTGGGCCTTGAAGGTCAACCGAAGGTAAAGTGTTACCCCCACGCCCAAACCGCTCCCGATACACTGAAGGTGGCACGCCAACCACCGTTCGAAACGCCACCCGGAAACTTTCCACCGAGCGATAACCACAGCGTTCGGCAATCTGCTCGGTGTTCTGGTTGCTGCTTTCCAGCAGTTCACGGGCCCGGCCCAGACGTTCGTGCTGCAACCAGGTTTTCGGTGACTGGCCGCTGGCTTCGGTGAAGCGGCGCAGGAAGGTGCGTTCACTCATCGCGGCCTCGCTGGCCAGGTCGCGCACCTCCAGCGGCTCGTGCAAACGCTCACGTGCCCACTGCATGACGCGGGAAAGATCGCTGCGCGGTGCAGGACTGACCGGCGTCGGAATGAATTGCGCCTGGCCACCGCTGCGTTGCGGCGACATGACCAGGCGTCGCGCCACGGAGTTGGCCACCTGGGTGCCGAAATCCCGCGCCACCAGGTGCAGACAGGCATCGATGCCTGCCGCGCTGCCGGCAGAGGTGATCAATTGGCCGGAATCGACATACAGCACGTCCGGGTCCACGAGGATGCCGGGAAACCGCTCGGCCAGTTCCGAGGTATAGCGCCAGTGCGTGGTCGCACCGTGCCCGTCGAGCAACCCGGTGGCGGCGAGGACGAAAACACCGGAGCAGATCGACAGCAACCGCGCCCCTCGGGCATGGGCCTGGCGCAAAGCAGCGATCAGTTCTGCTGGCACCGTGGCGCTGCGGTCGCGCCAACCGGGGATGATGATGGTGCGGGCATCGGCGAGCAATTCCATGCCGCCATCGGCGAGTACCTGGATGCCGCCCATGGCCCGCATCGGACCTTGATCGACCGCGACGATACGATGCTCGTACCACGGAAAATCGAATTCAGGTCGTGGCAGGCCGAAGATCTCCACGGCAATGCCGAACTCGAACGTGCACAGGCCGTCGTAGGCCAGAATCGCGACCATTCCTGGGGTGGGTTGCATTTGGCGGAAAGTTCCCGGTTAGTGTCTTGTGCGCCACTGTAGCCGCAAGTGGCTGGCGGATAAAGTCTTTCCACACCCACCACCTCTTTGGAGTACAGCCCATGACCAGCCTGGTTCGCGAAATTCCCGCCGCCCCATCGGCCATCGCCCTGATGCATTTCAGTAACCGTCTGACGTTCGAAACCGACTGTTCCGACGTCTACGGCAGCCAGCAGGCTGGCGAAGTCGATTTCATTCTGGTGGATGTTCGGGGGCCGCTGGCGTTCGAGCGCGGGCATGTACCGGGAGCGATCAACATTCCCGGGCGCTTGCTGAGCGCCGAAGGTTTGGCGGGTTATCCGAAAAACAGCCTGTTTGTGGTCTATTGCGCCGGGCCTCACTGCAACGGCGCCAACAAGGCGGCGGTGAAACTGGCGGCCCTGGGTTATCCGGTCAAGGAGATGATCGGCGGCGTGACAGGGTGGCTCGATGAAGGGTTTGAGTTGAGTGTCGGGGTGCCGCGGCCGGTGAATGCTGTGATCGGTTGTGAATGCTGATATCCAGACACCATTGATCATTGTGGTGAGGGGGCTTGCCCCCGTCGGGTTGTGCAGCAACCCTCTGAAATAGTCGGGAGCGCTTCGCACTCCAACGGGGGCAAGCCCCCTCACCACAGGTATGTATTTCAGCGAAAGGAAGCGGCCGCCCACCACTCATCCAGTGTCGCCTGCAACCACGCCATCACATCGGCGTAGGCCGCATCGTCCTGCGGCCCTCGGGGCAACGGCGACTCATCGCCAAAATGCGCATTGAGCAGGGCCACCGACTCGGCGTTCCACTCCGGATGAAACTGCAGACCCAGCCGCGCCGGCCCGGCGCGGTACATCTGCTGCGCACAGTGCTCGCTGCTGGCCAACAGCTGCGCGGCAGGCGGCAGGTCGATGGCGTCTTCGTGCCACTCCAGCACCTTAAGCGTTTGCCCATCGATAAAGGTCACGTTGGTCCATCCGGTTTCGGTCCGGTCCATCCGCCGTACATTCCCGCCCAGGCTCAACGCCAGCAACTGAGCCCCCAGGCATATGGCGAACACGGCCGCGTCCTGATCCAGCGTGCCTCTGAGCCATTGCCGTTCGGCTTCCAGCCAGGCCGGGCCGGCATCGGATTCATAAGGCCCGCCCAACAGGATCACGGGTTCGGCGCTGACGGGCGGCAATTGGCCGAGGTCGGCGCGAAACACCTTTAGCGTCAGCCCACGGGATTCGGCCCAGATGGCGATGGCGCCCGGACCTTCGGCGCAGTGGTGCTGGATCAGGTTCAACGTGGGCATCACGCTACTCTCGATGGGACGCAAGGGCGCTCAATGTGCCGCAAAACACCGGGCATCGCCAGCCGTCCCATTCTGTCGGATGGAGCCGGAAAGTCTGTAGGTCTGGTGTGAAATTGCGATATGTCTGACAGACTTTGCACCGTCATGGCGCGTTCACCTTGATGCCTCTCTCCGCGTGCCACTTTTCTATAAATATTTGTCGCCTCGGCGTAATTTGCCCTCCTGTAGCCGCTCTAGACTGCCGGCCACTTCGGTTTCCGCTCACGAAGCGATGACCGAACGCTGCCAATCGAAGCTGCCAATAAAAGCCTCCGCACACAGGAGTTAAAAATGAAGAAGCTAGTGATGTTCGGTGCCCTGGCACTGTCGATGTTGTCCCTGACCGCCGTGGCCGAAGACGCCAAGCCGATCCGCATCGGTATCGAAGCCGGCTACCCGCCATTCTCGATGAAAACCCCTGACGGCAAACTCACCGGTTTCGACGTGGATATCGGCGATGCGCTGTGCGAGCAGATGAAAGCCAAGTGCACCTGGGTCGAACAAGAGTTCGACGGCCTGATCCCTGCGCTGAAGGTCAAGAAAATCGACGCCATCCTGTCGTCCATGACCATCACTGACGACCGCAAGAAGAACGTCGATTTCACCATCAAGTACTACCACACCCCGGCGCGCTTCGTGATGAAGGAAGGCAGCGACGTCAAGGACCCGCTGACCGAACTCAAGGGCAAGAAAGTCGGTGTGCTGCGCGCCAGTACCCACGACCGCTTCGCCACTGAAGTGCTGCAACCGGCCGGGATTGTCCTGGTGCGCTACGGTTCCCAGCAGGAAGCCAACCTGGACATGGTCTCCGGCCGCATTGACGCGCTGCTGGCCGACTCGGTCAACCTGGACGACGGTTTCCTGAAAACCGACGCCGGTAAAGGTTTTGCCTTCGTCGGCCCTGAGTACAACGATCCGAAATACTTCGGCGGCGGCGCAGGCATTGCCGTGCGCAAGGGTGATAAGGAACTGGCGGACAAGTTCAACACCGCCATCACCGAAATCCGTGCCAACGGCAAGTACAAGCAAGTGCAGGACAAGTACTTCAAGTTTGACGTTTACGGCGAGTAAGCGAGCGGGCTGAAAAAATGGCAACCGTCAGACGCGGTTGCCATTTTTTTTGTGCAATCATTTTCAGCGCAGAGAGACCTGTGGGAGCGGGCTTGCTCGCGAAGGCGTCGGTACATTCAACATCGATGTTGCCTGATACGACGCTTTCGCGAGCAAGCCCGCTCCCACAGGTGATCTCACCGTGCAGACATCAGGAGTTTATATGCAACGCATCGACCACCAACTGCCCTGGAGCCACCTGGGCAGCGAGCGCACCCTCAGCGTGTTTCGTTATGGCGCGGGCACGCGCAAGGTGTACATCCAGGCCAGCCTGCACGCCGACGAATTGCCGGGCATGCGCACCGCCTGGGAGTTGAAAAAACGCCTGGCCGAACTTGAACAACAGGGACAATTGAAGGGTGTGATCGAACTGGTGCCGGTGGCCAATCCCATTGGCCTCGACCAGCACTTGCAAGGCAGCCACATGGGGCGTTTCGAGCTGGGCAGCGGCAAGAACTTCAACCGCTCGTTCGTCGAACTCAGTGCGCCGGTGGCCGCGTTGATCGGTGATCGTCTCGGCAGCGATGCCCAGGCCAACATTGCGTTGATTCGCCAGACCATGGGCCAGGTCCTCGACAGCTTGCCGGCAGCGGCATCGCAGCTGGAAGCCATGCACCGCCTGTTGCTGCGCCATGCCTGCGACGCCGACATCACCCTCGACCTGCATTGCGATTTCGATGCGGCGATCCACATCTACGCGTTGCCGCAGCACTGGCCGCAGTGGCAATCCCTGGCGGCGCGTTTGCAGGCCGGTGTGGCGTTGTTGTGTGAAGACTCCGGCGGCAGCTCGTTCGATGAATCCTGTTCTTCGCCATGGTTGCGCCTGGCCAGGGCGTTCCCGGCGGCAGCGATTCCACCGGCCAACCTGGCGACCACCCTGGAACTGGGCAGCATGGGAGACACCCGCGTCAATCAGGCCCAGGCCAATTGCGAGGCCATTCTCGGGTTCCTCGCCGAGCAGGGATTCATCTCCGGCACCTGGCCGGCGGCACCGGCCGAATGCTGTGAAGGCATGCCATTCGAAGGCACCCAATACCTGTTCGCCCCGCATCACGGCGTGGTCAGCTTCCTGCGCGAGGCTGGGGAGTGGGTGGAGAAGGGCGATGCACTGTTCGAGGTGGTCGACCCGTTGAACGACAAGGTCACCACCGTGCAGGCCGGCACCAGCGGTGTGCTGTTTGCCATCGACCGTGGGCGCTACACCCAGCCAGGCAGCTGGCAGGCGAAGGTCGCCGGGCGTGAGCCGATTCGGGTGGGCAAGTTGATCAACGACTGAGCCAGGTACTTCGCCGTCTGTTCTGGCCTCTTCGCGAGCAAGCCCGCTCCCACACTGGATCGTTGTTGCACACCTATTATGTGTTCACTGAAGATCCAGTGTGGGAGCGGGCTTGCTCGCGAAGGCGGCATCGGCCACGCCTGAGATGTTCCTGTCTACTGCACAGTGTTAGGCTCTTGCGCGAATCCTGCATTCAGTGAAGGAAGACCCATGTTGAAGATTCTCGCGCTGCTCACGCTCCTGGTATCCACCGCTGTCCACGCCCAAACTCCGCTGCAAACCGATCTACCGCTCAAGTACCTGGCCCAGGCCAACGCCGATTCGAACCATCAACCCCTGGTGATTTTTCTCCACGGTTACGGCAGTAACGAGCAGGACCTGTTCGGCATCAAGGATGACTTGCCCGCGTCCTACACCTACCTGTCGGTGCGGGCACCCTTGGTGATGGAGGCGGGCAGCTATCAGTGGTTTCGCAAGAAGGGCGAAGGGGCCTACAACGGCGAGACAGATGATCTGAAGTCCAGCGGCCAGTTGTTGCTGGATTTCGTCGCACAGGCCACGAAGAAGTATCACACCGAACCGGAGAAGGTGTTCCTGGTCGGCTTCAGCCAGGGCGCGATCATGACCTACGAAACAGGCCTGCGGCATCCCGAGGCGCTAGGCGGGATCGCTGCGTTGAGCGGACGGATTCTGCCGGTGCTCAAGTCCGAGCTCCAGCCGGATGAAAAACGCCAGTCGCTGGCTATTTTCATCGGGCATGGCGAGCAGGACAAACGCCTTCCCTACAGCGACGGTACTGAAGCCAACAGCCTGCTGCAGAGCGTGTCACTCGAACCCGAGTTCCACGGCTACCCCGGTGTCGGTCACAGCATCAGCGCCGACGAGATACAGGACTTGAGCGCCTGGTTGCAGCGTCTCAACCCCTGACATTCATTTTCCGCTGACGATCTGCTTGACCAGGGTTTCGTGGGCCGCCATGTCGCCGGGGCGGGAAATCACCTGGATCACCGCCATGCGTGTGCCGGAGGCGGCCATCAGCGTGGTGGTGAGGGTCATGCCACCGCCTTGCGTGGCAGTGCCGTCGATCTGGCGCAGGCCCAGCCCGGTTTTCTGGGTCAGGGCTTTCTCGCTGAGCTTGTTGTAGTCGGGCAGGGATTTGTGTTGCGCCGCATCGAAATCGGCCACGGTGCCGTCGAGGAACCCGCCGTCGTTGTCCTTGACGCTGATACCGTTGGGTAGAGTGTTTTCAGCGGCGATCACCACGGTCTTGGTGGTTTCATTGCTGTAGAGGGTGCCGCTGGCACCGTCCGGGCTGGCCGGCAGCGGGTTGGCGACGAAACCCTTGGGCAGGTTGAAGGTGAACTTGCTGCCGAGCATGGAGACTTTATGGGCGGGCGCATCGCTGGAAGTGGCCTTGGCGGCCTGCGCATTCAAAGCCCCAAGGCCGGTAGCGGCTGCCAGCAGCAGTACAAGGGCTTTTTTACTCAACAATGACATTGGAATCTCCAGGGATGGGCGCGCGGTGGGGCGCGATCATCCCATGGAGGTTGCGATGCATTCCAGCGTGCTCTACCCAGCGGTCACCTTGGCTGAACACCCACCTATGCTCAGGGCCGCTCGATGAGCTGAGGCAGCTTAGCGTTTGATGGCTGCTCTTTGAGTGTCAGTCGCCGGGCCGGCTGGCCGCGCCAGCAGGCGTTTGGTCACGCCCAACATGGCCACCGACACCGCGACGCCCAGCACAAAAGCGTTCATTCCCATCGTCGGCAGGGCCAGGGCCAACACCAGGCAGAAGGCGGCGAACGAGTACATGCCGGTGGCAGTGGCGCGCAGCAGCGCGGCGGTAAAGGCCGGGCCACGGGTTTGCTGGGAGAACACCGCCATCACGCTGCCCAATACGGGGAACACTGCCAGCAGGCCGCTCCAGCGGTCACCGACGGTGCTGGCCAGCAGTGTCACCACCAGGGTGAGCAATGCACCGGCCACCATGCGCAACAGGAGCTTGTCGGATTTCGGCGCCGGGCCACTGAGCACGGGTTGCACAGTGGGGAACAGGTACGGTGCGGCGAGCAGCGCGGTGGCGGCGGCGCACACCGAAAACACCAGGGAGGCCGGGATCAACGACAGGACAACCGCCACCAGTGCCCAGACCGACAGCGAGATCAACAGCGCCAGCGGCCATCCGGCCCGTTGTGCGACCTGGGCGTAGCTCACGCAAAACGCAATCATCGCGAACATGGCTGACAGCGCGGCGGTGGCCGATTGCGCAGCGAACGACTGGCCTTGTTCGAGGGCGAGGAACAACAGGATCGGCCCGACCACCACCGGCAACCCCGACAACCAACCGGCCACGCTCGGCCCCCAGCGTTTGCCAGCCAGGGAAATCAGCAGCAGGAAGCCTGGGATCACCAGCAGTTTGAGGATCAACACGCGCACGTCTCCGACCTTGTGAGGTGGCAACGGTAACATTGCAGCGGGTAGATTGCTTTATATGCATGTAAATTTTGTATACAAAAATAGAGATTTTATCGAGTTCTACGAAAGGCTCTTTTGCGCAAACGCTTTATCAAGGCATCCCACGATAAGGACAGCTCACCTTGAAACGCCATCGTTCACCCCTGCGCCATGGTCTGTGGCTGCTTGTCTTGCTGAGCTGCCAGGCCCTGGCCAATTGGCAGGACTCGCTGCCCGGCGCGCAAATCCTCGGCAGTGGTGAGTTTCGCAAGTACGGCTTCGATGTCTACAGCGCAAGGCTCTGGAGTACTTCGCGACCCCTGGCGAACGATCAGCCGTTCGCCCTGGAGCTGATCTACCAGCGCAGCATTTCCCGTGATGACCTGGTGAATGCCAGCGTCAGGGAAATCAAGCGACTCGCCGGCACTTCGGTCAGTGCCGAGCAACTGGCGTCCTGGCAGGTGCAGATGCATCAGTCGTTCGTCGACGTACAGGCCGGCACGCGGCTGACCGGTGTCTATCTGCCGGGGCAGGGCGTGCGGTTTTTTCTCGGTCAGCAGCTGCTGCGTGATGTGAAGGACCTGCAATTCGCCAAGGCGTTTTTTGCCATCTGGCTCGATCCGCGTACCGGCAACCCTGAGTTGCGACAGCAGTTGCTGGGCGTGGCGCCGTAAACTTTGCGTTTTGCCGGACCTGGCCCGAGGTTTGTGGTGATCAGTTGGTTGATTCTGCAGTTTCCAGGGTGACAGAACTGGCCCCTTCGCGGGCAAGCCCGCTCCCACAGTAGACCGCGTTCGTCTGGACAACTCGGTCAATTGTGGGAGCGGGCTTGCTCGCGAAGAACGATGACGCGGTCTAACTGAAAAAAACGCAGGCAAAAAAGAACCCGGTGCGACTTGCATCGCACCGGGTGTTTTTCCAGGCGGTCACGGATCTTCGTGGGTCCCCGCGCCGTCTGTTGAACGCTGTTGGCTTAAGCCCGTTCGAGCGCCAGTGCCACGCCCTGGCCACCACCGATACACAGGGTGGCGAGGCCTTTCCTGGCGTCACGCTTGAGCATTTCATGCAGCAGGGTCACCAGCACGCGGCAACCCGAGGCACCGATCGGGTGACCCAGGGCGATGGCGCCGCCGTTGACGTTGACCTTGTTCAAGTCCCATTCCAGGTCCTTGGCCACGGCCAGCGATTGCGCGGCGAAGGCTTCGTTGGCTTCGATCAGGTCCAGCTGGTCGATGGACCAGCCGGCCTTGTCCAGGCAGCGGCGGGTGGCCGACACCGGGCCGATGCCCATGATCGCCGGGTCGACGCCTGCGTTGGCGTAGGCGGCGATTTTTGCAAGGACTGGCAGACCCAGGGCCTTGGCCTTTTCAGCGCTCATCAGGATCACGGCCGCGGCACCGTCGTTCAGCGACGAAGCGTTACCGGCGGTCACCGAACCGTCCTTCTTGAAGGCGGCTTTGAGTTTGCCCAGGGATTCGGCGGTGGTGCCGGCCCGTGGCTGCTCGTCGGTGGCGAAGGACAGCGGATCGCCCTTGCGCTGCGGGATCAGGATCGGCGTGATTTCATCGACGAAGCGCCCGGCTTCGATGGCGGCCACGGCTTTCTGCTGCGAGGCGGCGGCGAAGGCGTCCTGCTGCTCGCGGCTCAGGCTGTATTTCTCGGCCAGATTCTCGGCGGTGATACCCATGTGGTAATCGTTGAACGCGTCCCACAGGCCATCGCTGATCATGGTGTCGACGATTTGCGCGTGACCCATGCGCAGGCCGGTGCGGGCACCGGGCATGACGTAGTTGGCCAGGCTCATGTTTTCCTGGCCACCGGCGATGATCACCTCGGCATCGCCGCAGCGAATCGCCTGGGCACCCAGGTGCAGGGCCTTGAGACCGGAGCCGCAGACCTTGTTCAGGGTCATGGCGGGTACGGCGAAGGGCAGGCCGGCCTTGATTGCGGCCTGGCGCGCAGGGTTTTGCCCGGCGCCGGCGGTCAGCACCTGGCCCATGATCACTTCATCGACTTGCGCAGGATCCAGGCCGGTTTGCGCCAGCAGCTGACGGATCACCGCAGCGCCCAGGTCGACGGCGGACACATTGGCCAGCGAACCCTGGAAACTGCCGATCGCGGTGCGCGTGGCGGCAACAATGACGACTTCTTGCATGGAATGATTCCTCACTGGGCAGCGAACTGCATTTCCGGCACGTGGTCCGGCACGATGAGTTTACCGGCAGTCTTGGCGACGATCTCTTCGACGCTGACGCCCGGCGCACGTTCTTTCAGGATGAACGCGCCGTTTTCGATTTCCAGGTAGGCCAGGTCGGTCAGTACACGCTTGATGCACCCGGCGCCGGTCAGCGGCAGGCTGCATTGGGACAGCAGCTTGGACTCACCATCCTTGGATGCGTGGGTCATGATGACGATGATGTTGTCTGCGCCGGCGACCAGGTCCATCGCGCCGCCCATGCCCTTGACCAGTTTGCCGGGGATCATCCACGAGGCGATGTTGCCTTGCACGTCCACTTCAAAGGCGCCCAGCACGGTCAGGTCGACATGACCACCGCGGATCATCGCGAAGGACTCGGCCGAGGAAAAGATCGAAGCACCGATACGTGCGGTCACGGTTTGCTTGCCGGCGTTGATCATGTCGGCATCGATGGTGTCTTCAGTAGGAAAAGGACCCATGCCCAGCAAGCCGTTTTCCGACTGCAGCATGACTTCCATGCCTTCAGGGATGTAGTTGGCGACCAGGGTCGGAATGCCGATGCCCAGGTTCACGTAGAAGCCGTCCTGCATTTCGCGGGCGACGCGTTGAGCCATTTGTTCGCGGGAAAGTGCCATTGTTTTTATTCCTTCATTCGGTCCGGGGGCAGGGGATCACTTACGCACGGTGCGCTGTTCGATGCGCTTCTCGAACGTGCCGCAGATGATCCGGTCGACGTAGATGCCAGGGGTGTGGATCTGCGCCGGGTCCAGCTCGCCGGGTTCGACGATTTCTTCGACTTCGACCACAGTGATCTTGCCGGCGGTGGCCGCCAGCGGGTTGAAGTTTTGGGCGGTGTGGCGATAGATCACGTTACCGAAATGGTCGGCTTTCCAGCCTTTGACGATGGCGAAGTCGCCGGTGATGGATTCTTCCATCAGGTACTTGCGACCATGGAATTCGCGGACTTCCTTGCCGTCGGCGACAGGCGTGCCAACGCCGGTGGCGGTGAAGAACGCCGGGATGCCGGCGCCACCTGCGCGCATTTTTTCAGCGAGGGTGCCTTGGGGGGTCAGGGTGACTTCGATTTCGCCCTTGAGCAGTTGCTCTTCGAACAGCTTGTTTTCGCCGACGTAGGACGCGACCACTTTGCTGATCTGGCGGTCGGTCAGCAGTACGCCAAGGCCGAAACCGTCGACGCCGCAGTTGTTGGAAACCACGGTGAGGTCGCGAGTGCCCTTGCGCTTGATCTCGTTGATCAGGTTCTCCGGAATCCCGCACAGGCCGAAGCCGCCAGCGATCACGGTCATGCCGTCTTCAAGACCTGCCAGAGCTTCCTCGTAGGAACTCACGCGCTTGTCGAAACCTGCCATATGCACCTCTTTTATTCTTTGTGGGCGGCTGGCTAGCCGAATGGGATGGAGTGTCTCGCTGCCAGATTCATTTGTTAAGTTGTTTTTTAGAGCGGATTGATTGATAAAGCTCAATAATGTGCAGCCCAGTCTCTTGCAGCTTAGAACCTGTAGCTTACAACCGGAGCGTTGCCCCATGACCGTCAAGCAGATCCGCGCCTTTCTGGCCGTGGCCCAGAGCCTGAGCTTTGCCGTGGCCTGCGAGCGCCTGCACCTGTCGCAATCGGCCCTGAGCCTGACCATCAAGGCGCTGGAGGAGGGCCTGGGCGGGCGCTTGTTCACCCGCAACACGCGCAACGTGGCGCTCACCGCCGAAGGCGAATCCCTGGTGCCGCTGGCGCGCCGGTTGATCGCTGACTGGGACAATGCCGAGGATGAACTGCGTCAACGCTTCACCCTGCAGCGCGGTCGCGTGACCCTGGCGGCGATGCCGTCGTTCGCCGGCAACCTGCTGCCGCCGATCCTCAAGACCTTCCGCGCCCGTTATCCGAATGTCAACGTGACGGTCAATGACGTGATCAACGAGCAGGTGCTGGAAATGGTTCGTGACCGCCAGGTGGAGCTGGGAGTGGCCTTTGAACCGACCCAGAGTTCGTCGCTGCAATTCACGCCGTTGTACATCGACCGTTTCGTCGCGGTGGTGCCTCTGGATTCGGCACTGGCCGAGCTCGATGACATCGACTGGCAGACCCTGCTCAAGGAGCCGTTCATTACCTTGCAGCGTCCGTCCACTGTGCGAGTCATGCTTGAAGAGCATCTGCAGGCCCGCGGGATGAAGCTGCCGGTGGAATTTGAAAGCCATCAACTGGCGACGGTCGGGCGCATGGTCGCCAGTGGCTTGGGCGTGAGCGCGGTGCCGGCCTTGTGCGCGGGGCAGATGCGTGAACTGGGGGCGCGTTGCATCACCTTGCGCGACCCGGTGGTGGAGCGGGCGCTGGGGGTGTTGACGTTGCCGGGGGGCGAGCTGTCGGCGGCGGCGCAGGCGATGTTTGATGTGCTGAAAGAAGAAAACCTTGGGCAGCGATTTTCGTGAGTTGTATGGGGGACCTTGTGGGAGCGAGCTTGCTCGCGATGAGGCCAGCACATCCAGACAGTTTATTGGCTGATCCACCGTCATCGCGAGCAAGCTCGCTCCCACAGGGATCGGGTTTCGTCAGTTGCCAAGTAGCTTCGCCAATATTGGCAACAAGCGCTCGCACGACCCCTCGATCTTCAAGTCCAGAATCTCGTCCGCCCGGGTCTTGCCCAGGTTGATCGCAATCAACGGCTTGCCCTGATCCACCACCGCCCGGCACAAGCGAAACGCCGAATAAGCCATCAGCGACGAGCCGATCACCAACAGCCCGGCAGCCTGTTCGACGGCGGCCATCGCTTTCGCCGCCGTGGCCTGTGCGACGTTCTCGCCAAAAAACACCACATCCGGCTTCATCCGTTCCCCGGCGCAATGCGGGCATTGCGGGACCTGGAAGCGTGCCTCGAAGGCCGGGTCGAGCAAGGTGTCGCCGTCCGGCGCTTGCACCGCGTCGACGCCGGCCAGGTAGGGGTTCTGTGTTTCCATCAAGTGCTGGATCGAATCGCGCTCGCTGTGCCGGCCGCAATCCAGGCACAACACCCGGTGCAGACTGCCGTGGAGTTCGATCACGTCACGGCTGCCGGCCTGGTCGTGCAGGGTGTCGACGTTCTGGGTGATCAACCCTCTGATCTGCCGCGTGCCTTGCAAACGAGCCAGGGTGTCGTGGGCTTCGTTCGGCAGCGCCAGACGCACCCTCGGCCAGCCGAGCATCGCCCGCGCCCAGTAGCGTCGCCGGGACTCCGGGGCCGAGAGAAACTCCTGGTACATCATCGGCTGCCGGCCCCGTCGCACGCCCTGGCTGTCGCGATAGTCCGGGATGCCCGAAGGCGTGCTGATGCCGGCCCCGGTCAGCACGGCAAACGGCTGATCCGCCATGAGCTGATGGAGGCGATCGAGTTGTTCATGGATCAGATTGTCGAACATGCTGTGCAGGCCTGTAGGAGCGAGCTTGCTCGCGATGGTCGTCAACGATAACACTGTAAGCCTGATACCCCGCGGCGTGATCGCGTTTATCGCGAGCAAGCTCGCTCCTACAAAAAGCAGACAGTATTTATTTACGCGCCTCCAGGATCAGGTTGAACGGTGTTTCCGTGGCCCGACGGAAACGGGTGAAACCGGCCTCGCTGAACACCTTGCGCAAACGCGCTTCACCGGCCTGGGCACCGAGGCCGAGGCCGACTTCCTGGGACAGCGAATTGGGCGTGCAGATGAAGGTCGACGCCGCGTAGAACAGGCGACCGATCGGGTTGACGTTGTCGTCGAGCAAGTCGTTGGCGTAGGGCTCGACCAGCAGCACCGTGCCGTCGTCCTTCAACGACTCATAGGCATGCTTGGCCGCGCCCACCGGGTCGCCCATGTCATGCAGGCAATCGAAGTAGCAGATCAGGTCGTAGTCGCTGCCGGGGTAGCTTTTGGCCGTGCCCTGGAAGAACCTGGCCCGACTGGATACGCCCCCTTCTTCGGCCCGTTGGGTGGCAACGGTAACGGACGGCGCGTGGTAGTCGAAACCGACGAAGCGCGAATCCGGAAACGCCTGGGCCATGATCACCGTCGAGGCGCCATGGCCGCAGCCGATGTCCGCCACTTTGGCCCCGGCTTCCAGTTTGGCCACCACGCCGTCGAGGGCCGGCAACCATTCGGCGACCAGATGGGCTTTGTAGCCGGGGCGGAAGAAGCGTTCGGTCCCGCTGAACATGCACGGATGGTGATCGCCCCAGGGCAGGGCGCCGTTGCCGCGCATGGCGTTGACCAGTTTGTCCTTGTCATGGAAAAACGACGCGACCACGCCGATCCCGCCCGCCACATAAACCGGTGAGTCTTCTTTTGCCAAAGCCATGGCCTGCTCTTCGGGCAGGCGGAACTGGCCGTCCTGGTGTTCCATGTAGCCTGAGGCGGCGTGGGCACTGAGCCATTCGCGCAGCAGGCGGGTGTTGCAGCCGGTTTTCTCGGCAAGGGTTTCAGGGGTGATGGGCTGACTGTCGGCCATCGCCCGGTACAGGCCGAGTTCTTCGCCGAGGATGACGTTGGCGAGCATCGCCGCGCCGCCCATGTCATTAACCAGTTTGCCCATGAAATCGTTGAGTCTGGCCTCGTCCATCATGTGTGCTCCTTCAGCAGGATCACGGTCCAGAGGCATTGTCTGGCGAGGGGGCGCCACTGGGCGGTGGTCGTGGGAATGTACAGGGCACCAAGCGGGCCCTGTGTGCAGTAAGTTTAGTTCGGGCCTTGTGCCGCGCGGTCTGGCGCGACGAAAGCAACGTTTTTTCTGCCGGTACACGACCCTGTGGGAGCGGGCTTGCCCGCGAAGAGACCGGCACATTCAAAAGAGATATTGGCTGACCCACCGCTATCGTCGGAACGCCGCCCGGACCAAGCCCGCTCCCACAGGTATCGGCAGTGCCCGCAAGGATCGTGTGTATCCCACTGTATCCAGCCCCCTTTTCGACACAGTGACCTCTAATTCCGGCCCCAGTCGAACACAGTCCTGATACACCCCTTCGATTAACTCTGTCTCATGGCGGGCACCGGCTCGCGTCCTTGAACATCTTGTGAGATCGACACCATGCAGACCTCCATTCCCCCCGTAGCCAAGGCCAGCGCAGGGCTTGGCCTGCGTCGCGGTTTACTCAAAGACCTCCAGGCCGCACCAGCAGGCGATTTCGACTTTCTGGAAATCGCACCGGAAAACTGGATCGGCATCGGCGGTGCCCACGGCGCGGCATTGCGCGCCCTGGCGGAACGCTATCCGTTGTCCTGTCATGGCCTGTCCCTGTCCCTCGGTGGGCCGTCGGCGCTGGACGTCGGTTTTTTGCAGGAAGTCCGGGGTTTTCTCGATCACTACAACGTGCCGCTCTACAGCGAGCATTTGAGCTATTGCAGCGATGACGGTCACCTGTACGACCTGTTGCCGTTGCCTTTTACCGAAGAGGCGGTGCACCACGTCGCCGCGCGTATCCGTCAGGCCCAGGACATTCTCGGGCGACGCCTGGCGGTGGAAAACGTCTCTTACTATGCCGCGCCTCAACAGGACATGGACGAGGTGACCTTCACCAATGCCGTGCTGCGCGAGGCCGATTGCGACCTGTTGCTGGACGTCAACAACGTGTACGTCAATTCGATCAACCACGGCTTCGATCCGCAGGCGTTCCTGGCTGGCATCGATTCGGGGCGGGTGGTGGCGATGCACATTGCCGGGCATTTCGATGAGTCTGACACCTTGAAGATCGACACCCATGGCGCTTCGGTCAAACCGGCGGTGTGGTCGTTGCTGGCCCAGGCTTATGCCCGGTTCGGTGCGCAACCGACCTTGCTGGAGCGGGATTTCAACTTTCCCGTCTTCGCTGAACTGGTGGCGGAATTGCAGACCATTCGCCGCCTGCAACAGGAGGGCGTGAACCGTGGGTAAGTCGAGTCTTTTGCATCAGCAAACCACCATGGGCCTGTACCTGCGCGACCCTGAACGCAATGGGCCACCCACCGAAATGGACCCGGCGCGGGCCCTGGTTTATCGCGATCTGGTGTTCGCCAACCTGTCTTCGCTGCTCAGTGGCACCTTTCCGGTGTTGGTGAAGATTCTGGGTGACGAGCACTGGCGTTCGCTGGTGCGGATCTTTCTGCGGGACTACCGCGCCCGCACGCCGAAATTCGGTGAGATCGCCCAGGAGTTTGTCGAGTTTCTCGCGGCCGGGCCTCAGGCGTTGAGTGATGGGCCGTGGCCGCCGTTCATGGTGGAGCTGGCGCATTACGAGTGGGTGGAAATGGCGCTGCAACAGTCTGACGCCGAGCTTCTGGTGGGTGGTGATGCCGCGTTGCTGCTGGATCGGCCCTTGCGGGTGTCGCCGCTGGCCTGGCCGTTGGCGTATGCCTGGCCGGTGCAAAGGGTGGGGCCGGATTACCAGCCTGATGTGGCGCCTGCTCAGCCGACCTTGTTGCTGGTGCGTCGCGCCGAGGACTGGAGTGTGAGGTTTTCTGAATTGAGTCCGTTGGCGTGGCGGTTGTTGCTGCGAATTGGCGAGTTTCCCGAGTTGACCGGGCGTGAGCAGTTGCAAGAACTGGCGATCGAGGCGGGGGCGGTGGGGGCTTCGGAGTTTCTGG
>NZ_JAHBDE010000040.1:0-42707 GCF_019956175.1 Pseudomonas sp. BF-R-30
CTTTCGGGAAGTAAGGTACCTTGGCCTCGATGTTCACCTTGGATAAAGCGCTTCATGGGCGATCCCTGCGATGAATTCCTCAGAAATCATAGCAAGGGTTCACGAAGGCGTTTTTACACACTCTGGGCCAAATTCTGCCGGTAGAAGCATCCCGCCGGGAGTGACGGCATCACTCTATTTGTTTCGTGACTTGGTAGTCATCAGCGTCAAAAATAACATCATCTCCCGCTAACGATACACAACAGTGGCGTTCTCGTTCGAAGCCGTTAAACTGCCCCAGCCGTTCATTTTTCTTCTGAGGCTTACGCATGAAATTTCGTTTTCTGCTGTGGATGCTGGGTTTGTTGATGGGTAAGGCCAGCCGGACCAATCCGGCGTTTCAGCAGCAGTTGGGTGACAAGGACCTGGTGTTTCAACTGCAGACCCTGGACGGGAAAGTGGCGCGGCATTTCCGCGTGAAGGACCAGCGCATCACCAGTCAATCGGGTGTGCATGCCGAGCCTGCGTTTGCGATTGCCTTTAAAGACGCCGCGTATGGCTTTGCCACGATGCAGGCGAAGAACAAGCAGCTGGCGTTCATGACGGGGATTCAGGACAAGTCGATTCAGATCAAGGGCAACCCGGCGCTGGTGATCTGGTTCCAGGGGCTGACGAAGTATTTGAAGCCGAAGAAGGTGTAGGAGCGAGCTTGCTCGCGAGAAACTCAAGGCCCCCGCGGTTATCCAGGATGCACGCGTCATCGTTGACGACTTTCGCGAGCAGGCTCGCTCCTACAAGGTTTTGGTGATCCTTGTGGGAGCGAGCTTGCTCGCGATGTTTTTCAGCCCTGCGTGAACTGCGACGCCAGTTCACGCAGCAACACTTCAGCTTCCAGCACTTTGCTTACCACGTCGTTGGCTTTTTCGCGGCTCAGGCCGAGGCGTTCAAGCAGGGCGTCGGGGATGTCTTCGTCGGGGCCGGAGCCGATGTTGCGGCTGCGCAGCAGGCGCACGGCCAGGCAGACCAGGTTCGGGTACTCGGCGTAGGCGCCGTCGTAGGCCGGGTCGTGCTGGAAGCGCAGCGCCGTGGACAGTTCTTCGGGCATGTCCCAGTGGCGCATCAGCCATGCGCCGATCTGTTCGCGGCTGATGCCCAGCAGGTGTTGCTCGATGTAGCTGTGGCACAGGTGCGGGTTGACCTCCAGGTGACGGCAGATCAGCGAGAAGTGCGGCGGGAACACATGGGCCAGCAGCAGGTAGCCGAAGTTGTGCAGCAGGCCGGCGAGGTAGGTCAGGCCGGCTTCCGGACGCTGGGCGCGCGGCATGGCGCGGGTCAGGCCTTCGATGACGGCGGCGGTGTAGATCGATTGCTGCCAGTACGGGGTGGAGTGTTGCGGGTGGTCCTTGGGCAGGCTCAGGGTTTTGCCCAGGGCCAGGCCCAGCGCCAGGTTGATCACCAGGTCGAAGCCCAGCACGCGCACGATGGCGTCTTCAACGGAGCGGATCTTGCCCGGCGACGCGTAGTAGGGCGATGCCGCCCAGCTCACCACTTGTGCGGCCAGCGCCGGGTCGGTTTCGACCACGCCAGTGATGTCGTCGATGGTGGCGTTGGGGTCGACGCGCAGCTTGATGATTTTTTGCGCGGTTTCGGCCAGCGGCGGAATTTCGATGGTCGCTTCCAGACGCTGCTGGATACGCCGTGCGGTGAACGCCTGGACGGCCTGGGTGATTTCCTCGCGGTCGTCATCGGGGCGGTCGAGGTTGGGACGGATGCTGGTCAGGTTTTCGCCGAAGTTGGCGGCGCTGGCCTTGGTCAGCATGGTCGCCTTGAAGTCTTCGCTGGTGATTTCCAGCAGCACGCCCGGCTCACCGGAGTTGATCAGCAACTTCGGCTCGCGCAGCAGGCTTTCGTCATACAGGCACGGTGAACTGGTCAGCGCCGGCAAGCCCGGCAGCAAGCTGAGATTGTGCTTGCCGAGCATTTTTGTCAGGCGTTCGGTGGGTACGGCGGCGAGGCGGCGACCGGTGAGCTCGGTCAGGCGATTGAGGTCCAGCAATTGGCTCTGCGGGAACAGCACCATCAATACGCCAATGCTGTCATCCAGGAGAACAGCCTGCACTTTGCGCGCGGCATTGAGACCGTGACGGTCCAGCACCTCTTCGTAGGCAATGCCCAGCTTGCCCAGCATCAGCCGAATAACCGACGGAGCGTGCGGGGTGTCGGGTGCGAAGGCAACGTCGGTCATGGTCTGTATCCGGACTTAAACAATTGCAGGAGTATAACCAGCTTGCTTGGGGCCACGCCTCAGAAACCGTGACGGTTGTCACACTTGGCCGTATTGTTGGCCATGACGCAGCCATCGATCGAGTAGCGGGCTGACGTGGGTCGGCCAGCGCTCGAGCAATGCCTGGGCGGCATCCCGCACGGCGGGCAGCAAATCGGCATCGCGCATCAGGTCGGCGACCTTGAATTGAAGTAAACCTGTCTGCCGGGTGCCGAGCATTTCGCCGGGGCCGCGCAGTTCCAGATCCTTTTCGGCGATGACGAAACCATCGTTGGTTTCACGCATGATGCCCAGGCGCTGGCGGCCGATCTGCGACAGCGGCGGATGGTAGAGCAGCACGCAATGGCTGACGGCGCTGCCCCGGCCGACGCGGCCGCGCAACTGGTGCAATTGCGCCAGGCCCAGGCGTTCAGGGTTCTCGATGATCATCAGGCTGGCGTTGGGCACGTCCACGCCGACTTCGATCACCGTGGTCGCGACCAGCAATTGCAGGTTGCCGGCCTTGAATTCGGCCATCACCGCGGCTTTTTCCGCAGGCTTCATGCGGCCGTGGATCAGCCCGACTTTCAGTTCGCCGAGGGCGGCGGTAAGGTCCTCAAACGTGGTTTCGGCGGCCTGGCAGGTCAGCTCTTCCGACTCTTCGATCAGCGTGCACACCCAATAGGCCTGACGCCCTTCTGCGCAAGCGCTGCGCACTCGCTCGATGACTTCGACCCGCCGGGTGTCGGTGATCAGCACGGTGTTGACCGGGGTTCGGCCGGGGGGCAGTTCGTCGAGGATCGAGGTGTCGAGGTCGGCGTAGGCACTCATGGCCAGCGTGCGCGGAATCGGCGTGGCGGTCATGATCAGCTGGTGCGGGCACATGCGCCCGCCGACGCCTTTCTGCCGCAGGGCCAGACGCTGCTGTACGCCGAAACGGTGCTGTTCGTCGATGATCACCAGTGCCAGGTTCTTGAATTGCACTTCGTCCTGGAACAGCGCGTGGGTGCCGACCACCATCGGCGTGCCGTTGGCGATTTGCTCCAGTGCGGCGACGCGGTTCTTGCCCTTGAGCTTGCCGGCCAACCATGCGACTTCGATGCCCAGCGGTTCGAGCCAGCGCTTGAAGGTGATGAAGTGCTGCTCGGCGAGAATCTCGGTGGGCGCCATCAGCGCAACCTGATAACCGGCCTCCAGCGCTTGCAGCGCGGCAAGGGCGGCGACCACGGTTTTGCCGGCGCCGACATCGCCCTGGATCAGCCGCAGCATCGGTTCGTGCTGGCTGAGGTCATAGGCGATTTCGTTGCCAACCCGCTGCTGGGCACCGGTCGGGCTGAAGCCGAGGTTGGCCAGGTATTTGGCTGGCAGCTTCGTTGCCTTGGGCATCGCTGGAGCACGCAGGGCGCGCATGCTTTCACGAAGGCGCTGTTGCGACAGTTGATGGGTCAGCAGTTCTTCGAAAGCCAGACGGTGCTGCGCCCAGTGGTGACCGAGGGCCAGTTCATCGACGTCGGCATCGGCGGGCGGGTTGTGCAGGTAGCGGATCGCATCGGCCAGCGGCGCCAGTTGGTAGTCGCGGGCCAGTTCGCTCGGCAGCCAGTCGGGCAGGCTGCTGGGGCCGAGCAGGGTGAGGGTCTGCATGCACAACTGGCGCAAGCGCTGTTGGGTCAGGCCCTCGGTGAGCGGGTAGACCGGGGTCAGGGTTTCATCCACTGGCGGCGGTTCGTCGCCGGTGATGGCGCGGTATTCCGGGTGGTAGATCTCCAGCCCCGAAGCACCGGGCCGCGCTTCGCCGTAGCAGCGAATCCGCGTGCCGCGTTTGAGGCCTTCCTTTTGCGCGTTGCTGAAATGGTAGAAGCGCAGGCTGAGTCCGCCGGTGCCATCCTGCAACCGGACCACCAGGCTGCGCCGACGCCCCATGACCACATCGGCACCGCTGACAGTGCCTTCGATGACCGCATCCTGACCGGGCCGCAGTGCGCCGATCGGCACCACGCGAGTGCGGTCCTGATAACGCAGGGGCAGGTGAAACAACACGTCCTGGAGGTTTTCCAGGCCGACCTTGGCCAGTTTCTCGGCCATGGCTTCACCGACACCCTTGAGTGCCGTCACCGACACTTGCGACAACTCGCTCATGACCGTTGCTTAGCCCGCAGCGACTTGCGCCGCTGGCTTGGCCACCGAGCACAGGCGAATGGAGTCGGCGAGGATTTCAATCGCTTTCGGGCGCGGGAAGCTGGCGCGCCAGGCAATGGCCACGGTGCGGAACGGTACGGGTGCCGACAACGGACGCACCTCGATTACGCCGGGGGCGTAGTGATGGCTGTCGACCGCCGACAACGGCAGGATCGAAATCCCGAGACCCGAGGCGACCATGTGGCGAATGGTTTCCAGGGAGCTGGATTCCACCGTGGTGTGCTTGGCGCCGTCGTTGCCTTTGGTCAGGGTCGGGCAGGCTTCCAATACCTGATCGCGGAAGCAGTGGCCTTCGCCGAGCAGCAACAGGCTCTTGTCATTGAGCAGGCTGGCGTCGATGGATTCCTTTTGTGTCCACGGGTGCTGCGCCGGCATCAGCACGTAGAACGGCTCGTCGTAGAGCTGCAGGGTCAGCACGTCGGCTTCATTGAACGGCAGGGCGATGATGATCGCGTCGAGCTCGCCGTTGCGCAGTTTGTCGCGCAGCACGTGGGTGAAGTTTTCTTCGATGTACAACGGCATCTGCGGGGCGACCCGGTGCAGTTGTGGAATCAGATGCGGAAACAGGTACGGCCCGACGGTGTAGATCGCGCCGACTTTGAGTGGGGCGGTCAGCTGGTTCTTGCCGGCCTGGGCCAGTTCGCGGATGCCTTGGGCTTGTTCCAATACCTTTTGGGCCTGGGCCACGATGCCTTCGCCGACCGGCGTCAGGCGCACGGCGCTTTTGCTGCGCTCGAAAATCAGCACACCGAGTTCGTCTTCAAGCTTTTTCACACCCACCGACAGGGTCGGCTGGCTGACGTGGCAACGCTCGGCCGCGTGGCCGAAGTGCTGCTCTTGGGCGAGGGTAACGATGTAGCGTAATTCTGTGAGGGTCATAGCAAGCGTCCATGTAGTTGCGGGCCAAGCATACCGGCTGCAATCGATAGACGCACGTTATCAGACTGAGACTGTCGCGTGACACCGGGTTATACCGGTTTGCCGCTGGCAGATAAGCGAAAGGCACCTTTCGGTGCCTTTTATCGTTGAAGCGTGATCATGGGGGGCGGGCTTGCTCGCGAAAGCGGTGTGCCAATCAACATGGATGTTGAATGTGTCGGCCTCTTCGCGAGCAAGCCCGCTCCCACATTTACCGCCGGCGTTTTTCCAGCGAATAAACAAACGGTGCAACGATTTCGATGGAGCCATTGGTCAGCATGTCGGCCGGTGGCTTGGGCAGCGGTTGGGCGCGACGGATCATTTCCAGAGTGGCCCGGTCCAGATCGGCAGTGCCCGAGGCGCCTACCAGCTCAAACGACAACACATTGCCTTCGGCATCCACGACGAAACGCAGACGGTTCATGCCTTCCTTGCCCCGCGCCTGGGCACTTGCAGGGTACTTTTTGTACTTCTGCAGGTGTGCCAACAGCGTGCCTTGCCAACTGGCCTTGGCCGCCAATTGAGCAGGCGATGGGCCCGGCGCAGGCTGGGCGGATTTCTCCGTTGGTGCCTGAGTCTGTTGCGTTTCGGCAGGCTTTTCCTCGGCCGGTTTTTCCTTCGGCGGTTCGGGTTTTTTCTCTACCGGCTTGGGCGGTTGCGGCTTCGGCTTGGGTTTGACCGGCTTGGGCACGGCAATTTCAGCTTTCGGCGCTTCAGCGAGCTTGGGTATCGGCAGTTCTTCAACCGGAGCCGGTGGCTGCGGCGGGGTGACGACCTTCGGCGGGGCAGGCGGTGGCGGGGCAGGAACCGGTGCCAGTTCGACCATCATTGCCTGAGGGGGCAATTCGATGGGCGGACGGGCGGACCAGTTCAACGCCAGCGCGATGGCCAGCGCGTGAACGCCCAGCACCACGGCCAGGCTACCGCTGTAACGCGTCAGCTTATGGCGCGTCGTGATCATTTCTTGGCTGCCGTCTCGAGTCCGACCAGACCTACCTTCAGGTAACCGGCGGAACGCAGGTTGTCCATCACGCTCATCAGGTCGCCGTAATCCACGCCTTTGTCGGCCTGGAAGAAGATTGTCGTGTCTTTCTTGCCCTGGGTCTTGGCGTCGAGGGTGGCGCCGAGTGCTTCGGCCTTCACTTCGTCTTCACCAAGGAACAGGCGCTGGTCAGCCTTGACGCTGAGGAACACCGGTTTCTCTGGCCGCGGAGCCGGCTTGGCGGTCGAGGCGGGCAGGTCGACCTTGATGTCCACGGTGGCCAGCGGAGCCGCCACCATGAAAATGATCAACAGCACCAACATCACGTCAATGAACGGCGTAACGTTGATTTCGTGGTTTTCGGCCAGATCGTCGTCTGCCCCTTCTTTCAAATGCAGGCCCATGGCCGATTACCCCACTTTCACCATGTGCGGTTGCGAGCTGCGCTCAGGCTGGTGGTCGAGGTCGCGGCTGACCAACAGCAGGACCTGTGCCGACGCATCGGACACCTGAGCCTTGTAACCGGCGATGGAGCGGGCAAAGACGTTGTAGATCACGACCGCAGGGATAGCTGCAACCAGGCCCAGCGCGGTAGCCAGCAAGGCTTCGGCGATACCGGGGGCGACGACGGCGAGGTTGGTGGTCTGGGTCTTGGCGATGCCGATGAAGCTGTTCATGATGCCCCATACGGTACCGAACAGGCCGACGAACGGCGCGGTGGAACCGATGGTGGCCAGCACGCCGGTGCCGCTGCTCATGTTGCGACCGCAGGCCGCGACCAGGCGCTCAAGACGGAAGCTGACGCGTTCCTTGATGCCTTCTTTCTCACGGCTGTTGACCGACAGGCGCATCTCTTCAAGGGCATCATGTACCAGCAGGTTGGCCAGGGTGCCTTCCTTCGCCGCGGTGGCGCTGGCTTCCTTGAGGGAGGTGGATTTTTTCAGTTGAGCGATTTCACCGCGCAGACGACGCTTGGCGCCCATCAGCTCAAGACCCTTGGCGATCCAGATGGTCCAGGTGATGATCGAGGCGATGGCCAGGCCGATCATCACGATTTTCACGATGATGTCGGCGTTCTTGTACATGCCCCACGGCGACAGGTCGTGGGCCATGCCCAGGGTGTTGTCGGCTTCGAGGACTTCAGGGACGTCTTCACCCAACGCTTCTGTCGGTGCGGCCTGGGCAGGATCGGTCGCGACCGGAGCAACGGCCGGGGCGGCGTGATCGGCCGGCGCAGGCGCGGTGGCGGCTGGTGTGGCTGGCGCCTGGGCATCGGCGAAAGCGGCGACTGGCGCGAGCATCAGGCTGAAGAACAGGGCGGCCACCGCGCTCCAGGCGCGAGGTCGTTTGGTTGGCGAAGCGGAGAATTGATTGCGTGTCATGCTGGCCGGACCTGAGAGAAAAAACGGGTGATGTTCTTCCAGGCCTCGAAGGCCGAGAACAAAAGTGGGGAGGCATTATTGCAAGTAATTCTTGTTAACAGAAGTAATAGCGTCTCTTTTTTTCCTGCATTACTAGCCGCCTGTCTGTTGCCGGCGCTAGTCTGTGGCTTTCCGATGGGAGTTTTCTGATGTCTGCGCCTACTGTTTTGATCGCCGGCTGCGGTGATGTCGGCAGCCGCCTGGCCACACAATTGCTGGCGGCGGGATGGGAGGTCCATGGCCTGCGACGCGACGTTTCACGCCTGCCCAAGGGCGTCATCGGCGTGGCCGGTGACCTGTTCAACAAAGACTGCCCGGACACTTGGCCAATCGGCGCCGTGGATTACCTGGTGTATTGCGCGGCGGCCACCGATCACGACGAAGCCGGTTACCGCGCTGCGTATGTTCAGGGTCTGGAGCATGTGCTGGAGTGGCTGGACGACTACGGGCAGATGCCCAATCGCCTGTTGTTCGTTTCCAGCAGCAGTGTCTACGGTCAGCAGAATGGCGAATGGGTCGACGAGGCTTCACCGGCCGTGGCGGCGGGCTATTCCGGACGTGTGATGCTCGAAGCCGAGCAACTTGCCCTCAAGAGCGGCATTCCGGCCAGTATCGTGCGCCTGACCGGCATTTACGGTCCCGGCCGTGAATGGCTGCTGACCCAGGTGCGCCGGGGTTATCGCGTGGCGGTCGAGCCACCGTTGTATGCCAATCGGATTCATGCCGACGATGCCGCAGGGTTGATCGCGTGCCTGCTTGAGGCGGATCGGCGAGGCGTGGCGCTGGATGATGTCTACATCGGCGTCGATGACGCGCCGGCAGCGCTGGCCGATGTGGTGGGCTGGTTGCGCGAATATCTGGGTGTGACCGAATGGGCCGATGACGACAGCGTGCGTCGCACTGGCAGCAAGCGCTGCAGCAATGCGCGGGCCAAAGCGTTGGGCTGGACGCCGAAGTATCCGAGTTTTCGCGAGGGGTATGCGGCGATCATTGAAGGGCGCTGCTGACATTCAGTCACCAGAAACCAAAATGTGGGAGCGGGCTTGCTCGCGAAAGCGGTGTATCAGTCAACATCAACGTTGAATGATAGATAGCCTTCGCGAGCAAGCCCGCTCCCACATTAAAACTTCTTTGCAGCTAGATCCGGGTTATTGCTTCTCCAGCAACCACTTGCGATCACCCGGCGTGTATTGAGGCATCTCGTCCGCCTGCGCCGTGTTCACGGTCTGGAAAATCTCCAGCTCTTTGCCCTTGCGCGCAAAGATCCAGGCGTTGCCCTGGCCATTGAGTTGCAGCCAAATGTTGTCATTGCCGCCGCTCATGGATGCGCAATCGCCGGCCAGGCACAACGCATAGCGGTCGCTGCCCGGCAGGCCGGTCACCTGGCCGTCGGCCTGGAATTGAACCGTGTTGCCTTCGCCCGGGCCGTTGACGATTGTCCAGCCGCCACCCATGTAGGCTGAATACAGGGCACGCTCGAAGGTGGCACCCATCGGTGCGCCATCCGGTACCTGGATCTGTACGCGGTCGAAGACTTGCTCAGGCTCATTGTCGCTGGCGGACTGGCTCAGTTGCTTGCCGTCACGCTTCAGCTCACTGGCCGAGCTGCCATAAAAGTCGACTTTCCAGGCGCCGGAGTCTTCACCCAGCAGCTTGCCATCGACATTTTCAAAACCGTTGGTGTAGCGGGCCTGACCGGCCTTGGTGTTGATGTCCCATTCCAGGTTCGGGCCATAGGCCTGGAGCGCTTCACGCAGGGGGACGCCTTTGGCGGCAGCATCGATCGCCACCTGGTTGATCCAGGTGCCGCTGATGTCACGGTCGGCAGGGTTGCTGGCACATCCGCCCAGGAACAGGGCAAGCAGCGAGAGAACAAGCGCGTTGCGCATGGTGGAATCCTTTCAAGCTTTCTTTACAGCAGAGCAGTCGGCGCAGCCCGAGGCTGCGCCGTACGCATTACTCGATGACCAGGATGGCATCCATTTCGACCTGCGAACCCTTTGGCAGGGCGGCTACGCCGATGGCGGCGCGTGCAGGGTAAGGCTGGTCGAAGTACTTGCCCATGATCTCGTTGACCTTGGCGAAGTGGCTCAGGTCGGTGAGGAAGATGTTCAGCTTGACGATGTCCTTGAACGAACCGCCGGCAGCTTCAGCCACGGCCTTGAGGTTCTCGAATACCTGGACGGTCTGGGCTTCGAAGCCTTCAACCAGTTCCATGGTTTTTGGGTCCAGGGGAATCTGACCCGACATGTAAACGGTGTTGCCAGCCTTGATCGCCTGGGAGTAAGTACCGATGGCGGCCGGGGCCTTGTCGCTGGTGATAACAGTCTTGGTCATGTAGGACTCCTTGTAATTAGGGGCTTAGGCGCGCATGCGGGTGATGCGAATCACCCCGGTCAAGGCGCGCAGTTTCTTGATCACGCGGGCCAGGTGCACGCGGTCGTGCACGCTGACCACCAACTGGACCACGCTGATGCGCCCATCGCGTTCGTCCATGCTGATTTTCTCGATGTTGCCGTCGGCGGCGTTGACGCTGCTGGCCAGCAGGGCGATCAGGCCGCGCTGGTGCTCCAGCTCGACGCGCAGCTCGACGTTGAATTCGCCGGTGACATCCTTGGCCCACGAGAGCTGGATGCATTTTTCCGGGTTGTGGCGGATTTCGCTGATATTGCGGCAGTTGTCCAGGTGCACGACCATGCCTTTGCCGGCGGACAGGTGGCCGACAATCGGGTCACCCGGGATCGGCGTGCAACACTTGGCGTAGCTGAGCACCAGGCCTTCGGTGCCGCGAATCGCCAGCGGGCCTTCAGGGCTTGGCAACTGTTCGCCTTCGCCCAGCAACCGGCGGGCCACTACATAGGCCATGCGATTGCCCAGGCCGATATCTTCCAGCAGGTCTTCGATCAGTTCCAGGCGGTACTCGACCAGCATGGCCTTGATGCGCTCGGCCGGGATTTTCTCCAGCGAGCTGTCGAACCCGTTGAGGACCTTGTTCAGCAGGCGCTCGCCGAGGCTGATGGATTCGGAGCGGCGTTGCAGCTTCAGTGCGTGGCGTATGTGTGTGCGCGCCTTGCCGGTGACCACGAAGTTGAGCCAGGCCGGGTTCGGCCGTGCGCCGGGAGCGCTGACGATCTCGACCGTGGAGC
Organism: Pseudomonas sp. BF-R-30; assembly: GCF_019956175.1. Classification (NCBI taxonomy): domain Bacteria; kingdom Pseudomonadati; phylum Pseudomonadota; class Gammaproteobacteria; order Pseudomonadales; family Pseudomonadaceae; genus Pseudomonas; species Pseudomonas sp. BF-R-30. The sequence goes on from NZ_JAHBDE010000040.1 coordinate 10,906, forward strand.
CGCTTTGCAGCGGTTCGGACAGAGGCGCGAGTCGACGGTTGATCCGGCAGGCGATGCAGCTGTTGCCGACGTCGGTGTGCACCGCGTAAGCGAAGTCGACCGCCGTGGAGCCCTTGGGCAGCTCCATGATCCGGCCTTTGGGCGTGAACACGTAGACCTCGTCCGGGAACAGGTCGATCTTCACGCTTTCGATGAATTCCAGCGAGTTGCCGGCGCGTTGCTGCATTTCCAGCACGCCCTTGACCCACTGGCGGGCGCGGGCATGGGTGCCTTTTGGCTGCTCGTCGCCGCTGGATTTGTACAGCCAATGGGCGGCGATGCCGTTGTTGGCCATCTCTTCCATTTCGCGGGTGCGGATCTGGATCTCGATCGGCACACCGTGCATGCCAAACAGCGTGGTGTGCAGCGACTGATAGCCGTTGGCCTTGGGGATCGCGATGTAATCCTTGAAGCGCCCCGGCAGCGGTTTATATAAGTTATGTACAGCACCCAGCACGCGGTAGCAGGTATCGACCTTGTCGACGATGATCCGGAACGCGTAGACGTCCATGATCTCGTTGAAGGCCCGACGCTTGCCGCGCATTTTCTTGTAGATGCCGTAGAGGTGTTTCTGGCGACCGCTGACCTCGCCCTGGATGCCATCGATGGCCAGGCAGTGGCTTAAGGATTCTTCGATCTTGTTGACGATTTCCTTGCGGTTGCCCCGGGCGCGTTTGACGGCCTGGTAGATCCGCGCGGAACGCATCGGGTGCATGGCCTTGAAACCGAGGTCTTCGAACTCTATGCGGATGGCGTGCATGCCCAGCCGGTTGGCGATGGGCGCATAGATTTCCAGGGTTTCCTTGGCGATGCGCCGGCGTTTTTCGCCGGACAGCACTTCCAGCGTGCGCATGTTGTGCAGGCGGTCGGCCAGCTTGACCAGGATCACGCGAATGTCGCGGGCCATGGCCATGGCCATTTTCTGGAAGTTTTCGGCTTGGGCCTCGGCCTTGGTCTCGAAATTCATCTGGGTCAGTTTGCTGACCCCGTCGACGAGTTCCGCCACGGTTTCGCCGAACTGCGCTTGCAGCGCTTCCTTGGCAATACCGGTGTCTTCGATCACGTCATGCAGCATCGCGGCCATCAGGCTCTGATGGTCCATGTGCATGTCGGCAAGAATATTCGCAACCGCGAGTGGGTGCGTGACGTACGCCTCGCCGCTACGGCGGCGTTGGCCGTCGTGGGCTTGTTCGGCGTAGAAATACGCTCGGCGGACCAGGTTGACCTGGTCCTTGCCGAGGTAGGTCGATAAGCGATCGGCGAGGGCGTCTATGCTCGGCATGATGTCTCCTGCCGTAAGCTTTTATCCCGCGCCGTGCTACGTCGACCAGGCATAGGCTTAGACGGCCTCGTTGGACTCGTCCTCGAATGCAGCAAAAAGCGGTTCATCTTCAACGATTTCGGCTTCGGCGATAGCTGCGTAGTCGATCAGGCCTTCAGCGATTTCGCGCAGGGCAACGACGGTAGGCTTGTCGTTTTCCCATGCTACTTTCGGCTCTTTGCCGCCGGTGGCCAGTTGACGGGCACGCTTGGTAGAGAGCATGACCAGCTCAAAGCGGTTATCCACGTGTTCTAGGCAGTCTTCAACGGTTACGCGGGCCATGGTCTTCCTCGTAGCAAATGCAATATGCGCGCTGCCCGGATGGGCGAGCGGACTCGACAGTTTAAAAAATCACCAGCGTTTAGGGAAGCGCTGATTTTTTGACCAAGCCCTTCAACGCGCTGCAAGTACCAATGTAAAGCCCTTGCAGCGGTTTTGGGAAGAGCTGATTAACCGAGCAATTCAGCCAGCAATTTGCCGTGACGCTGTTGCTGACGCTTTTGAATCAGCTGATTGGCGCGGAAAATCGCCTTCAGATCGTGCAGCGCGTGGGCGAAATCGTCGTTGATGATCAGGTAGTCGTAGTCGACGTAGTGGCTCATTTCGCTGACGGCTTCGCGCATCCGGCCGTCGATGACTTCGTCACTGTCCTGGCCGCGATTGGTCAGGCGCTGGTGCAGGGCCTGCAATGACGGCGGCAGAATGAAGATCGAGCGGGCCTGAGGCATCAGCTTGCGCACTTGCTCGGCACCTTGCCAGTCGATTTCCAGAATCAGGTCGTGGCCTTCGTCCAGGGTTTGCTGCAGGTGGCTTTGCGAGGTGCCGTAGAGGTTGCCGAACACTTCGGCGCGCTCGAGGAAGTCCCCGTGCTCGATCATCTTCACGAACTCGCTGCGGTCGACGAAGTGATAGTTCACGCCATTCACTTCACCGGGGCGCATGGCGCGGGTGGTGTGGGAGACCGAGACGCGGATCTCCGGATTTGCGTCGGTCAAAGCCTTGACCAGACTGCTCTTGCCCGCGCCCGAAGGAGCGGAAATGATGTACAGGGTGCCGGTGCTGTGTGTCATGTCGGGGTAGCCTTACTCAATATTCTGCACTTGTTCGCGCATCTGCTCGATCAACACCTTGAGGTTGACCGCAGCCTGGGTGCTGCGCGGGTCGAAGGCTTTGGAGCCCAGTGTATTGGCTTCGCGGTTGAGTTCCTGCATCAGGAAGTCCAGGCGCCGACCGGCGGCACCGCCGGATTTGAGCACCCGGCGAACTTCGATGATGTGAGTGCTCAGGCGATCCAGTTCTTCGGCGACGTCACTTTTTTGCGCGAGCATGACCATTTCCTGCTCCAGGCGCTGCGGATCCATCTCGGCCTTCATGTCGGCGAAACGGTCGAGGACTTTCTGGCGCTGGGTGGCGAGCATTTGCGGGACCAGTTCGCGCAAGGTCACCACGTCTTCTTCGATGGCGCTCAGGCGCTCGTTGATCAGCCGCGCCAGCTCCGCGCCTTCGCGCTCGCGGCCGGCCTTCAGCTCCTTGAGGCCCTGATTGAACAGTGCCAGCGCTTCGGCGTTCAAGGCTTGCGGGTCGGTGGCGTCGCCTACCAGTACGCCGGGCCAGGCAAGGACCTCCAGCGGGTTCAGCGCTGCCGGATTCTTGATCAGGCTGGCGATGGTCTCGGCGGCGGCGACCAGTTGCGCGGCGCGCTCCTGATCGATTTGCAGCGCCTTGCCGGTGTTTTCTTCGGTGAAGCGCAGGGTGCATTCAAGCTTGCCCCGCGATACACCCTGGCGCAGGGCTTCACGAACAGCGCCCTCGAGGTCGCGAAAGGACTCCGGCAGGCGCAGGTGGGGTTCCAGGTAGCGGCTGTTGACCGAGCGCAGTTCCCAGCTCAGGGTGCCCTGGACGCCGGCTTTTTCGACGCGGGCGAAGGCGGTCATGCTGTGCACCATGGAGGTACCTCGCAAGGCAGATCGGCACAGAACCAAGGTTCCGGGAATCCGATATCAATGAATTAAAGCCGACTGGCAGCAAAGGCGCAGGATTGTAGCGCAGTGGCGCGGATGCGCCCAAACACACAGTGTGACAAAGAGCGGCAGGCCTGCAGCGGCGCGCGGTACAGAGCCCTCGGTCGTCGGCGGATTTTTTTAGAAGTGCCCAGTGGCGGCCGTCGGCTCTATAATGCTCCGCAGTTTTCCGTCCCCAGTACAGGTACTCCCTATGATACGTCCAAGTGGTCGCGCTGCCGATCAGCTCCGCTCGATCCGCATCACCCGCAACTACACCAAACACGCCGAGGGTTCTGTGCTGGTCGAGTTCGGTGATACCAAGGTCATCTGCACCGTCAGCGTTGAACCGGGCGTACCGCGTTTCCTGAAAGGCCAGGGCCAGGGTTGGTTGACTGCCGAGTACGGCATGCTGCCGCGTGCTACCGGCGAGCGTAACCAGCGTGAAGCCAGCCGTGGCAAGCAAGGCGGCCGCACCTTGGAAATCCAGCGTCTGATCGGTCGCTCCCTGCGCGCTGCGCTGGACATGTCCAAACTGGGCGACATCACCCTGTACGTCGACTGCGATGTGATCCAGGCTGATGGCGGCACCCGCACGGCTTCGATCACCGGCTCCATGGTGGCGCTGATCGATGCCTTGAAAGTCATCAAGAAGCGTGGCGGCCTGAAGGGCGGCGACCCGGTCAAACAGATGATCGCCGCTGTTTCCGTGGGCATGTACAAGGGTGAACCGGTGCTCGACCTCGATTACCTGGAAGACTCGGCCGCCGAGACTGACCTGAACGTGGTAATGACCAGCGCTGGCGGCTTCATCGAAGTCCAGGGCACTGCCGAAGGCGCGCCGTTCCAGCCTGAAGAGCTGAACGCCATGCTCGAACTGGCCAAGAAAGGCATGAACGAGATCTTCGAACTGCAAAAGGCCGCCCTGGCCGACTGACCGGGCTGCTCCAGACAAGGAGGACACCATGAGTGACGAGCAACTGCCGCTGCCCACGCCGAGCCAAGAGGCGCGTCAGTGGGCCATGTTTTGCCACTTGTCCGCCTTGCTGGGGATCTGGATTCCGTTCGGTACGATCATCGGCCCGCTGATTCTCTGGCAGATCAAGCGCGAGATGGACCCGTTCATCGATGCCCAGGGCAAGGAAGCGCTGAACTTTCAGATAACGGTGGCGATCGCCTCGGCTATCTGCTTCTTGCTGATGCTGGTGATTATCGGGTTCTTCCTGTTTGGCCTGATCGCGATCGGTGCGCTGGTGCTAACGATCATTGCCGGGGTGAAGGCCAATGAAGGGCAGCCTTATCGGTATCCGTTCACATGGCGGTTGATCAAGTAAGCCAAGACACTGCTGTTGTTTGACGCACACTTCAGCGCAATTCAAAACAAATGCCCCGACATGTCGGGGCATTTGTTTTTTTGCAATCAGATTAATCTCTATTATTGCGTGTTTTGTTGCTCGCTATTCAAACTAAGTTAATTCGTGCGCATAATATTTTTTACACGTTTAGACACAAACTGCAAAGCTCAGTGCCGCTTGTAGGCTTGGCAATTGGACTTGGCGGTTGATAAGGTTGGCCCAAGCAATATTTATCAAGAAATATTTCGATATATTCAGACCATTGACGGCTCCTGAATCTAATACCAATCAGTGTTGAGATCCATCAACCTGTTCAAGAGGCGTGTCCAGGTAAAAAGTTCGCCCCTGAATATATAAGCAAGAATATCCAGAATGCTTCAGCTCGATTTTTATGGAACATTAGTAGCGGCCTCTTTAGTACTTTTGCTGGGGCGCGGACTTGTCACGCGTGTCGGTTTTTTACGCGCCTACAATATCCCCGAACCTGTAGCAGGTGGCCTGGTGGTTGCCTTGGTTCTCCTGGTTTTGCGCGGCTTTGATGCTGAGGTCCGGTTCGACACTTCGTTGCAGACACCCTTGATGTTGGCGTTTTTCGCCACCATTGGCTTGAGTGCAGATTTCGCCAGCCTGAAGAAGGGCGGGCGGGTGGTGGGTGTTTTCATACTGGCGGTCACCGGGCTTTTACTGGTCCAGAATGCCATGGGTATCGGTCTTGCGAGTCTCTTGGGGCTCGATCCCTTGATGGGCCTGCTGACAGGCTCGGTTACGTTGGCCGGCGGCCACGGTACGGGTGCTGCATGGGGGGCTACGTTCAGTGAGAAGTACGGTCTGGCATCTGCCTCCGAGCTTGCGATGGCCTCTGCGACGTTTGGATTGGTGCTGGGCGGATTGATCGGTGGGCCAGTTGCTCGCCACCTCATCAAGCGCGTACAAGTACCCGGCTGCGTTGATCAAGAAAAACCACGGGTGCCAAAAGGCTTTGAACAGCCAAACAAAGAGCGCTCGATCACACCCTTTTCGTTTATCGAGACGCTCGCGCTGATCGCCGTCAGCCTGCTGGCAGGTACTCTTCTGAACGAGATGCTCCACGGAAGCGCATTCGAGTTGCCGACGTTCGTTTGTGTCTTGTTCGTGGGTGTACTTTTGCGAAACGGGCTTTCAGCGCTTGGCTTGTATCAAGTGTTTGAGCGTGAAGTCTCCGTGCTTGGGAATGTCAGCTTGTCGCTGTTTCTGGCAATTGCTCTCATGTCACTCAAACTCTGGGATCTGGCCGCATTGGCTTTGCCGATCTTCATCATCCTTGCGGCGCAAACGCTGGTCATGGCACTGTTTGCGATTTTCGTGACGTTCAGGGTCATGGGTAGTAACTACGATGCGGCTGTACTGGCGGCAGGACACTGCGGTTTTGGACTGGGGGCCACGCCAACTGCCATCGCTAACATGCAAGCGGTGACGCAGCGCTACGGGCCTTCGCAGATAGCGTTCCTGGTGGTGCCCATGGTGGGCGCTTTCTTCATCGACATCATTAATGTCATTGTGATCAAGTTGTATCTCGCTCTGCCGTTTTTCGCCGCGGCTTGAAGTTCTGGTCGATGGGAACCTCTGGATAGAGTGCATAAAAAAATGCCCGTATCTTGCGATACGGGCATTTTTTCGACCATCCGTCATACTGCTCAGTGAAAAATCACTTAGATCGTCAGCGTCCAGTCGTAGTCCACGATCAGCGGCGCGTGTTGCGAGAACCGCGGCTGGCGTGGCAGGCGTGCGCTGCGTACGAAGCGGCGCAGGCCCGGGGTCAGCAGTTGATAGTCGAAGCGCCAACCGAGGTTGAGCATCTCCGCCTGTTCGTTGTCCGGCCACCAGCTGTACTGGTCGCCTTCCCGGCTGACTTCCCGCAGGGCGTCGACATAACCCATGTTGCCGACAATCTCGTCCATCCAGGCACGTTCAGGTGCCAGGAAGCCCGGAGATTGCTGGCTGTCGCGCCAGTTCTTGATGTCGAGCTTCTGCTGCGCCACGTACAGCGAGCCACAATAAATGTACTCGCGGCGTTTGCGCCGCTGCTTGTCCAGGTACTTGCCGAAGTCGTCCATGAGCTTGAACTTCTGGTTCAAATCCTCATCGCCGTTCATCCCCGAAGGAAGCAGCAAGGTGGCAATACTGACTTTGTCGAAATCTGCTTGCAGGTAGCGCCCGTAGCGGTCGGCCGTCTCGAAACCGAGACCGCTGATGACAGCCTTCGGTTGCAGCCGCGAATACAAAGCCACGCCACCTTGGGCGGGGACTTCAGCATCGCAGGCATAAAGGAAGTAGCCATCCAGTTGGAAGGCTGGGTCATCCAGTTCAAAGGCGGAGGCACGGGTGTCCTGCAGGCAGATGACGTCGGCATTCTGTGCTTGCAGCCAACTGAGCAAACCACGCTCGACTGCAGCCTGAATACCATTGACGTTCACACTGATGATCCGCATAAATGGCCCCAAAAATCGCGTGCGTGTATGATACACGGCGTCAAGCTAATTAGCTAAATCCGTGGTATTTGGGGTTTTTTCATGCAAGCGTATCAGCGCGATTTCATCCGTTTTGCCATCGATCGCGGCGTTTTGCGCTTCGGTGAGTTCACCCTGAAGTCCGGGCGCACCAGTCCTTACTTCTTCAATGCCGGCCTGTTCAACTCGGGTTCGGCCCTGGCGCAGCTGGGTCGTTTCTACGCCGCCGCCATTGCCGAGAGCGGCATTTCGTTCGACGTGCTGTTTGGCCCTGCCTACAAAGGCATCCCGCTGGCGGCGACTACCGCCGTGGCCCTGGCCGAGCATCACAACCGTGACCTGCCATGGTGCTTCAACCGCAAGGAAGCCAAGGCCCACGGCGAAGGCGGCAGCCTGGTTGGCGCACCGCTGACCGGTGAAGTGCTGATCATCGACGACGTGATCACCGCCGGCACCGCCATCCGTGAAGTGATGCAGATCATCGCCTCCCAGGACGGCGCCAAGGCCGCTGGCGTGCTGATCGCCCTGAACCGTCAGGAGCGTGGCAACGGTGAGTTGTCGGCGATCCAGGAAGTCGAGCGTGACTTCGGCATCCCGGTCATCAGCATCGTTTCGCTGAACCAGGTGCTGGAATTCCTGGCGGACGATCCGCAGCTCAAGCAGCATCTGCCAGCTGTGGAAGCCTACCGCGCCCAGTTCGGCGTTTAATACGCCGACCCTGTAGGAGCGAGCCTGCTCGCGATGGACGTCCCAACAACGCGGGTTGTCAGGCACCCCCGCGTTATCGTTGACGTTTTTCGCGAGCGTGCTCGCTCCTACAACGGTCTTTTTGTTTGTGCTGTCAGTGCAGTCTTCGCCATTTTCCTATCAGTTTTAGTGCCAATCCCAGATTGAATAGCGCGAACACCAGCAGTGCCACGACGACTAGAACGTAAAGCGTGCGGTCCACATCGAAATCCCACAGATCCAGTCTGCTGCCACGCATGATTCGAGCGGCGGCCGGCAGGTTGACGTAAAAAAGTGCTGTGAAGGCGCAGGTCAGGGGCAGGGCGCAACCGAGCAGAACGCCTGAAACCTTCTCTCGGCTACGTTTTCTGGCCAGTGGGCCTGGTTGTTTTTCATCCAGTTCCAACGCTTCATGCAATTTTGGCCATGCCAGGTTGAACATGAAGGTGGTCAGGGTCAGCAGCAAACCACTGACCGCGACGATGTCACTGAACGGCATTCAGGCCCAGTGTCCGGCACAGCAGCGCGTGGGAATCCTCGCTGATTTCGAACTGCCCGGCACTGCCTTTGCGTTTGATGATGGGTTTGAAAGTCGGCTCGTTCTGGGTGATCAGCATGTTCAGTTCATCGCGGATGACGTCCGAGCTGATCACCACCAGATACACGGTCTGCGCGTGCTCCGCAGACTCGATCACGGCTCGCATGCTGTGCTGCAGGATCTCGTCCAATTGATTGCGGAAGCGTGAAACCGTGTTTTTCAGCAAGGTTTTGCTTTGGCTCTGAGTCAGCTGGAAAATCGTCGATATCTGCGATTCGGTTGGCAGGGTCTGCCCGAAGTAGCTTTGAATCAGATACAGCAAACGGTCCTGTTTTGCTTCATCGGCCCGGCTCGGCATGCCGCCCTCAACCAGCATTTTCAAGTATTCAGTCAGGCTCGCCTTGGCTATACGCTGTAAGGCATGAGCAATTTCCGTGTCGGAAATCTTCAGGGTTTTCTTGACCGGTTCCTTCTGCTCCTGCTCGAAAGCCTGGGCGTCGATAGTGAACGAGATCTGCATGGCTCAGTGCCTCCGTGGCTATTTTTTGCTCGCAGGGCTGGTTGTCTCGGCCTTTTTGTTCTCGACGGATTTGTCGGTTTTTTCCGGATACGGGTCATTCGGGGCGTCGCCCTGGCCGGTCAATACTTTCCAGGCTTTGCGCGTGTGAGGGGTCTTTTTGAAATCAGGGCAGGGTGGCATTGATGTTTGCGACGGGCCTGAATACTCAAATCCGCAGTCTACGCAGGCGTAGGTGCCTGCTGAAATGTCACTGCCGTATGGAACATGGTCTTTTTGCATGGGTAGATCTCCTGTGGATGCAGGGAAAATCCTATGCAGATTGATTCCTTAATGATGTCGGACGTTTCGTTATCTGAAGTGAGGCATTTCCTGCACGCATAAAAAAGATCGCAGACTTCGTCAGCACCTACGGAAAATTCATACTTCCGTAGGTGCCGCTGAAGGTTGCGATCTTTATGACGTTCTTGAATCAGTGACGCTTGCGATTGCTGATCAGGGTGCCCACGCCGGTATCGGTGAAAATTTCCAGCAGGATCGCGTTCGGCACGCGACCGTCGATGATCAGCGAGCTGCCCACGCCGCCCTGGACCGCTTCCAGTGCGCAACGGATCTTCGGCAGCATGCCGCCATAGATGGTGCCATCGGCGATCAGGTCGTCGACTTGCTGGGTTGTCAGGCCGGTCAGGACCGTGCCCGACTTGTCCATCAGGCCGGCGATGTTGGTCAGCAGCATCAACTTCTCGGCTTTCAATGCCTCGGCGACTTTACCGGCCACCAGGTCAGCGTTGATGTTGTACGACTCGCCGTTGGCGCCGACGCCGATGGGCGCGATCACCGGGATGAAATCGCCCTTGACCAACAGGTTCAGCAGGTCGGTATTGATGCCGACTACTTCGCCCACGTGGCCGATGTCGATGATTTCCGGGGTGGTCATTTCCGGCGTCTGACGGGTAACGGTGAGCTTCTTCGCGCGAATCAGCTCGGCGTCTTTACCGGTCAGGCCGATGGCGCTGCCGCCATGACGGTTGATCAGGTTGACGATGTCCTTGTTGACCTGGCCGCCGAGGACCATTTCAACCACGTCCATGGTCGCGGCGTCGGTGACGCGCATGCCGTCGACGAAATGGCTCTCGATCGACAGGCGCTTGAGCAGGTCACCGATTTGCGGGCCGCCACCGTGAACCACCACCGGGTTGATGCCCACGGCCTTCATCAGCACGATGTCGCGGGCGAAGCCGGTTTTCAGCTCCTCGCTTTCCATCGCGTTGCCGCCGTATTTGATCACCAGTGTCTTGCCGACATAACGGCGGATGTAAGGCAGCGCTTCGGACAGGACCTTGGCGGTGTTGGCGGCGGCTTCGCGTTCGAGGGTCATTCAGGGCTCCGGGTGAATCAGAACGGTAGTTGGAGATCAGGTGCAACACGCTTCAACTGGGCGTGGAAAACGTCCTTGATGCGCTGCAATTCAGCCTCGTCATCGGCCTCGAAACGCAGCACCAGCACCGGTGTGGTGTTGGATGCGCGTACCAGGCCCCAGCCTTTGGCATAGTCGACTCGCACGCCGTCAATGGTGGTCAGGTCGGCGCCTTCGCCCCACTGCGCATCGTGCAATGCATCAATGATGCTGAATTTGCTCTCTTCGGTCACATGGATATTGATTTCCGGCGTAGAAATATCGTTCGGGAAGGTCGCGAACAACTCTTCGGCCGAGGATTTTTCCTTGCTGAGGATCTCCAGCAACCGCGCGGCGCTGTAAATGCCGTCGTCGAAACCGAACCAGCGCTCCTTGAAGAAGATGTGCCCGCTCATTTCGCCAGCTAGCAGGGCGCCGGATTGTTTCATTTTCTTTTTGATCAACGAGTGACCGGTCTTCCACATTAACGACCGGCCACCGTATTCCTTGATCAGCGGAATCAGGCGGCGGGTGCATTTGACGTCGAAGATGATTTCGGCGCCCGGGTTGCGCGCCACAACGTCGCGGGCGAACAGCATCAGCAACCGGTCTGGGTAGACGATGCTGCCGGTGTTGGTCACCACGCCGACGCGGTCGCCATCGCCGTCGAAGGCCAGGCCGATGTCAGCGTTGGTTTCCTTGACCTTGGCGATCAGGTCCACGAGGTTTTCAGGCTTGCCCGGGTCCGGGTGGTGGTTCGGGAAGTTGCCGTCCACTTCGCAGAACAGCGGGATGACTTCGCAGTTCAGCGCTTCGATCAGTTGCGGAGCGATCACACCGGCCGCGCCGTTACCGCAATCGACGACCACTTTCAGGCGACGGGCCAGCTTGATGTCCTGGACGATTTCGGTGGTGTAGCGGTCGAGGATCTCGACCTGGGTGATGCTGCCCTGGCCGCTGCTCAGGTTGTTGGTCTTGAGGCGGTCGTGCAGGGCCTGGATCTGTTCGTTGGCCAGGGTGTCACCGGCGATGACGATCTTGAAACCGTTGTAGTTCGACGGGTTGTGGCTGCCGGTGAGCATCACGCCGGATTTGCCGGCCAGTACGTTGGCGGCGTAGTAAAGCGCCGGAGTCGGGACCAGGCCGACATCACTGACGTGGCAGCCGCTGTCGGCGATGCCTTTGATCAGTTGCGCGACCAGCTCCGGGCCGGACAAACGGCCATCGCGGCCGACGGACACGTTTGGCTCGCCCTGGGCCAGGCTTTGGGAGCCGACGGCGCGGCCGATCCAGTAAGCGGTTTCGGCGTTCAGGAATTCCGGGACGGTGCCGCGGATGTCGTAGGCGCGGAAGATGCTGTCAGGGAACTTGGGTGCGATTTTGGCCGGGGTGTTCATCTGTGGAAATGCTCCATCTCGAAAGTGGCTGGACAGGCCGCCGATTCATTCGGTGGCAGGTTCAAACTGAAAGGTATGACGGCGTTTTCCACAGAGAGTTCGTGGTGTGAAAGGGCCATGACGCCCCTGACGACAAGGGTTTGACCGGGCAATGCCTTGATTTTCGGAGCTAAACCTTGCAGATGACAATTTGAATTTTGTGGCGAGGGAGCCAGATCCCCCCGCCACAAGAAGAGCAAGGCCGGATCAGCGGGTGCCGGTATGGCCGAAGCCGCCGGTGCCGCGCTCGGTTTCAACAAACTCTTCAACCATCTCGAAGTGAGCCTGCACCACCGGTACCAGCACCAGTTGCGCCAGGCGCTCGCCAACCGGCATGGTGAACTCGGTCTGACCACGGTTCCAGCAGGAAACCATCAATGGGCCTTGGTAGTCGGAGTCGATCAGCCCCACCAGGTTGCCCAGCACGATGCCGTGCTTATGGCCCATCCCCGAGCGCGGCAGAATCAGCGCCGCCAGGTTCGGGTCGCCGATATAGACCGACAGGCCGGTGGGGATCAGCACGGTTTCACCCGGCTTGATCACGGTGTCCTGTTCCAGCATGGCGCGCAGGTCGAGGCCGGCGGAGCCCGGTGTGGCGTATTGCGGCAGCGGGAATTCGGTACCGATGCGGGGGTCGAGGATCTTGGCTTGCAAAGCGTGCATGTAAATTAAACCTGGTTCAGACGTTCGGCGATAAAAGTGATCAGCTGGCGAGCAATCTTGCTCTTGCTGGTCTGGGCGAAAAGTGTGGCGTGAAGCTCGCGGTCGATGACGCTGCAGGCGTTTTCTTCGCTGTTGAAGCCAATGCTCGGGTTGGCGACGTCGTTGGCGACGATCAGATCGAGGTTCTTGTCTTTCAACTTGCGTGCAGCGTAATCGAGCAGGTGTTCGGTCTCGGCAGCGAAACCGACACTGAACGGGCGGTCGGGGCGGGTGGCGATGGTGGCCAGGATGTCCGGGTTACGCACCATCTGTAGCAACAAGCCGTCGCCGTTCGTAGGATCTTTCTTGAGTTTCTGTGGGGCGACGACTTCCGGACGGTAATCAGCGACCGCTGCCGAGGCGATGAACAGGTCGCAAGGGATCGCCGCTTCACACGCGGCCAGCATGTCGCGGGCGCTGACCACGTCGATACGGTTGACGCGATCCGGAGTCGGCAGGTGCACGGGGCCGGTGATCAGGGTTACGCGGGCACCAGCCTCCACAGCGGCTTCGGCCAGGGCAAAGCCCATTTTTCCGGAGCTGTGGTTGGTGATGTAGCGCACCGGGTCGATGTTTTCCTGGGTCGGGCCGGCCGTAATCAGCACGTGTTTGCCGGTCAATGCCTGACGCTGGAAGCAGTCGGCGGCGCACTGGGCCAGTTCAAGGGCTTCGAGCATGCGTCCCAAGCCGACGTCGCCGCAGGCCTGGCTGCCGGAGGCTGGGCCGAAAACCTTGATGTCGCGGCTTTCGAGGGTTTGCAGGTTGGCCTGGGTCGCCGGATCGCGCCACATCGCCTGGTTCATTGCCGGCGCGACGGCGACCACTGCGTCGGTGGCCAGCACCAGCGTGGTCAGCAGATCGTCGGCGATGCCTTGGGCCAGGCGGGCGATCAGGTCCGCCGTGGCGGGGGCGATCAGCACCAGATCGGCCCATTTGGCCAGTTCGATATGGCCCATGGCCGCCTCGGCCGCCGGGTCCAGCAGGTCCAGGTGGACCGGGTGTCCGGACAGGGCCTGCATGGTCAACGGGGTGATGAACTCTGCGCCGCCACGGGTCATGACCACGCGCACTTCGGCGCCCTGATCGATCAGGCGGCGAACCAGGTCGGCGCTCTTGTAGGCAGCGATACCGCCGCCGACGCCCAGAACAATGCGTTTCCGATACAGCCGCTGCATAGGCCTGCCTTTCAATTCGTTGGTGACATACGTGGCGAAACCCCCTCCCCAGGGTGAATTCGCCCGCAAAAAAGATGGGCTACGATATCACAGCGACCGCTACGGAACAGCGGTGCCCACAGACAGGGCGGTGCTATGAGTATTCGTGATTGGCCGGCGGCGGAACGGCCGCGGGAGAGGTTGCTTGAGCGGGGCGCGGGAAGCCTTTCGGATGCCGAATTGCTGGCGATCTTTTTACGCACCGGCGTGGTGGGTAAAAGTGCGGTAGATCTGGCGCGACACCTGTTGAATCAGTTTGGCAGCCTGCGTTTGTTGCTTGAAGCCGATCAGGAAGCGTTCAGCAAGCAGTTGGGACTTGGGCCGGCGAAATTTGCGCAGTTACAGGCTGCGCAAGAAATGAGCAGGCGTCATCTGGCCGAGCGTGCGCGCCATAAATCGGCACTGGAGAGCCCGCACGCGGTTCGCGAGTATCTGAAATCGATGCTGCGCCACGAGCCACACGAGGTGTTTGGTTGCCTGTTTCTCGATTCCAGGCATCAGGTACTGGCGTTCGAGACGCTGTTCCGCGGCTCCATCGACAACACCAGCGTTCATCCGCGAGAGGTGGTCAAGCGCGCCCTGGCCAACAACGCAGCGGCATTGATCCTCTGTCACAACCATCCTTCGGGCAACACCGACCCAAGTCAGTCTGACCGGGTGCTGACCAAGCGCCTGCAAAAGGCGCTGGAGTTGATTGACGTGCGGGTGCTCGACCATTTCATCATCGGCGATGGCGACCCGTTGTCGATGGCGGAGTATGGCTGGATGTAGGCAGGATGTGAGAAGCACGCTTTCCATGTGGGAGCGAGCTTGCTCGCGATGGCGTCGGCACATTCAGCATTGATGTTGCCTGAAAGTCCGCTATCGCGAGCAAGCTCGCTCCCACAGGTTTTGTGTTGTGTCAGATTATTTGAGGTTGACCTTGGAGTAATCCTGCCGGCCGAACGGGCTGACCGAATACCCCTCGACATCCTTGCGCGTCAGCGCGAAGGCTGTCGGGTGAGCCAGTGGTAGCCACAGCGCTTGCTGCTGGATCTGAGCCTGGGCCTGTTCGTAGAGTTTGCTACGCACACCTTGCTCACCGGTGGTCTTGCCGGCGCTGATCAGCTTGTCCAGGTCCTGATTGCAGTAGCGGGCGAAGTTGGTGCCGGACTTGACCGCCGCGCAGGAAAACTGCGGCGTGAGGAAGTTGTCCGGGTCACCGTTGTCACCGGCCCAGCCCATGAAAAGCAAGTCGTGCTCACCGGCCTTGGCGCGGCGGATCAGTTCGCCCCATTCGATCACGCGGATTTCGGCCTGAATGCCGATTTCGGCGAGGTCAGACTGCAGCAGTTGGGCGCCAAGGCTTGGATTGGGGTTAAGCAGGCTGCCGGAAGGGCGGGTCCAGATCGTGGTCTGGAAGCCGTCCTTGAGTCCGGCCTTGGCCATCAAGCCCTTGGCCTTGGCGATGTCGTGAGGGTAACCCGGCAGACCTTTCGCGTAGCTCCAGGTGTTGGGCGGATACGGACCGTTGGCCGCCTCGGCAGTGTCTTCGAACACGGCTTTGACATAGTTGGCCTTGTCGAAGGCAAGGTTGATGGCCTGGCGGACTTCAGGCTTGTCCAGTGGCGGATGCTGACTGTTGATGCCGACGAATGCGGTCATGAACGCGTCAGTCTTTTCGACTTTCAGCGTCGGCTCTTTCAGCGCTTCCTGTACGTCCAGAGGCTTGGGCGACAGGGCGATCTGGCATTCGTTGCGGCGCAATTTCTGCAGGCGCACGTTGGCGTCCGGGGTGATGGCAAAGATCAGCGGATCTACAGAGGGTTTGCCACCGAAGTAGTCGGGGTTGGCTTTGTAGCGAACCGAGGCGTCCTTCTGGAAGCGAGTGAAAACGAACGGCCCTGTGCCGATCGGCTGGCTGTTGAGCTTCTCGGGTGTGCCGGCCTTCATCAGTTTGTCGGCGTATTCGGCCGAATAGATCGAGGCGAAGCCCATGCTCAGGGTCGCCAGGAAGGTCGAGTCCGGGTGGTCGAGGGTGAAACGCACGGTCTGGGGATCGAGGGCGTCGATCTTCTTGATCAGTGCAGGCAACTGCATCGATTGCGCATGCGGGAAGCCGCTCTGGGCGACTTTGTGCCACGCATTGGCCGGATCGAGCATGCGGTCGAAGCTGAAAATCACGTCCTCAGCGCTCAGGTCACGCGTCGGGGTGAAGTACTCGGTGCGATGGAATTTCACCTGCGGGTGCAACTTGAACACGTAGATCAGGCCATCGGGGCTGACTTCCCAGCTGTCGGCGAGGCTGGCGACCACCTTGCCACTGGCTGTGTCAAAGTCCACCAGGCGATTCATCAACACATCGGCCGAGGCATTGGTGGTGGTCAGCGAGTTGTACTGCACCACGTCGAACCCTTCAGGGCTGGCCTCGGTGCAGACGCTCAGGGCGGCGGCAAATGCCTGTGGGCTCAGCAGAAGCGGGGCGAGCAACAGCGGTAGGGCAGCAAGGCGCATGGTCGGCTTCCTATACAGGTCGAAGGCCCATCTGCAAGTGCAGTCTGGAAAAGGCCTACCCTAGTGGGCTCTTTTGCAAATGACTATCCCCTTTTTCATTTTAAGGGGACTATAGGCGACTGATTTTGCTGTGCAGCGGTTGAGCAAACCCCTTGGATGGCTCGCTGAACGATTTTCTGCGACGAGCGGTCGCCATCGACGATAGCCTTTGTCCAAGGCGCTCGGAGCCAGAAAAACGGGGTTTTTGTGAATTCAACGCACACTGAATGTTGTTGCTCTCTAGTCTTTCTGGTATAAAGCAGCGCTCTTTTCTAGGGGCCCGGTTCCTTCACTGTAGGTGTAGCCGGTAAGACCTCTAAAGAAACGCGGCGCCTGGCGCCAAATGACTGAGAGATTAAGCGGCCAACCCATGCCGGGTTGGGCATGTGGTTTTAGAGGGCTGAGGCATGTCTAGAGTCTGTCAAGTTACCGGTAAGGGTCCGGTGACTGGGAATAACATTTCCCACGCAAACAACAAAACCCGTCGTCGTTTCCTGCCGAACCTGCAGCATCACCGCTTCTGGGTTGAAGAAGAGAAACGTTTTGTGCGTCTGCGCGTATCTGCCAAAGGCATGCGTATCATCGACAAGCGTGGCATCACTGTCGTGCTGGCCGAACTTCGCCGCGATGGCAAGGTTTAAGGGAGCTAATCATGCGTGAATTGATTCGTTTGATTTCGAGCGCCGGTACTGGTCACTTCTACACTACCGACAAGAACAAGCGTACTACTCCGGACAAAATCGAGATCAAGAAATATGATCCGGTTGTTCGCAAGCACGTGATCTACAAAGAAGGCAAAATCAAGTAATTGATTTTTCCCTCTTACGAAAAAGGCCCGTATCGCGAGATACGGGCCTTTTTTGTTGCCTGTGGGTTATGCAGTGCCTGTCAGGGCCCTTTCGCGAGCAAGCCCGCTCCCACACTTGATTGTCGCCGGACACAAATGTGGTGTTCACTGAAGCTCGAATGTGGGAGCGGGCTTGCTCGCGAAGGGGCCAGCCCTGACAACGCAAGTCCTCAAGCCTTCTGTTCAAACGCCACATAGATCTTGCGGCATGGCTCCAGCACTTCCCAGGTGCCGCGAAAGCCTGCCGGGATCACGAAGCGATCACCCACACGCAGCGTCTTGGCGTTGCCGTCGAGGTCACGTATCACGGAAACCCCCTGCACGATTTCGCAGTATTCGTGCTCGGTGAAGTTTACCGTCCACTGGCCGACAGCCCCTTCCCACACGCCGGCGTTCAATTGGCCGCAAGGGCTGTTGTAGTGGTTGTACACCACTTGCTCAGGATCACCCTTCAGTACTTTGGTCGGATCCGGGCGATAGCGTTCGGCGGCGGTGGTGGCCTGGCTGAAGTCGACGATATTCTGGATGCTCATTGTTGTATTCCCCCGTCATTGCGTTGGTGTTGCCAAAGTCTATGTTTATTAAAATGAACATCGCAAGGCCGTTTGCCGGCGTTATGTCAAATATATTGAAACTTCACCTGCCGCTGGTTTAGGGTGGTGGTTGCCTTGGGCCGACAAGCAGGCTGGCCGGGCAGAATTCCTGACAGCGCCCGCGAAGAACGCGGGTGTCGTATCAATAAGAGGAGGACACTCGCATGACCACCCTGACCCGTGCCGACTGGGAACAACGTGCCCGCGACCTGAAAATCGAAGGCCGCGCCTATATCAATGGCGAATACACCGACGCCGTTTCCGGCGAGACATTCGAGTGCGTCAGCCCGGTCGATGGCCGTCTGCTCGGCAAGATTGCCAGTTGTGACGCCGCCGATGCCCAGCGCGCCGTGGAAAACGCTCGCGCCACGTTCAATTCCGGTGTCTGGTCGCGTCTGGCGCCGACCAAACGCAAGTCCACCATGATCCGTTTTGCCGGCCTGCTCAAACAGCACGCCGAAGAGCTGGCCCTGCTTGAAACCCTGGACATGGGCAAGCCGATCAGCGATTCCCTGTACATCGACGTTCCCGGCGCGGCGCAAGCCTTGAGCTGGAGCGGCGAAGCCATCGACAAGATCTACGACGAAGTGGCAGCCACTCCGCACGATCAGTTGGGCCTTGTGACCCGTGAGCCGGTGGGTGTGGTGGGCGCCATCGTGCCGTGGAACTTCCCGCTGATGATGGCGTGCTGGAAACTCGGTCCTGCGCTGTCCACCGGTAACTCGGTGATCCTCAAGCCGTCCGAAAAATCCCCGCTGACCGCCATCCGCATCGCTGAACTGGCTGTCGAAGCCGGCATCCCGAAAGGCGTGCTGAACGTGCTGCCGGGTTACGGTCACACCGTCGGCAAGGCCTTGGCCCTGCACAACGACGTCGACACCCTGGTATTCACCGGCTCGACCAAAATCGCCAAGCAATTGCTGATCTACTCCGGCGAGTCGAACATGAAGCGAGTCTGGCTCGAAGCCGGCGGCAAGAGCCCGAATATCGTGTTCGCCGATGCGCCGAATCTGCAGGATGCTGCCGAAGCCGCTGCTGGTGCCATCGCCTTCAACCAGGGCGAAGTCTGCACCGCCGGTTCGCGCCTGCTGGTGGAGCGTTCGATCAAGGATAAATTCCTGCCGCTGGTGATCGAGGCGCTGAAGGCCTGGAAGCCGGGCAATCCGCTGGATCCGGCGACCAATGTTGGCGCGCTGGTCGATACCCAACAGATGAATACCGTACTGTCTTACATCGAGTCCGGTCATGCCGACGGCGCCAAGCTGGTGGCCGGTGGCAAGCGTACGCTCCAGGAAACTGGCGGCACTTACGTTGAGCCGACGATTTTCGATGGCGTAAGCAACGCGATGAAAATCGCCCAGGAAGAAATCTTCGGGCCGGTACTGTCGGTCATCGCATTCGACAGCGCCGAAGAAGCCATCGCGATTGCCAACGACACACCGTACGGCCTGGCCGCTGCGGTCTGGACGGCCGACATTTCCAAGGCCCACCTCACCGCCCGCGCACTGCGTGCCGGTAGCGTGTGGGTCAACCAGTACGATGGCGGCGACATGACCGCTCCGTTCGGTGGCTTCAAGCAATCCGGCAACGGCCGCGACAAGTCCCTGCACGCGTTCGACAAATACACCGAGCTGAAGGCGACCTGGATCAAGTTGTAAGCCGTTAAGGGAGGTCTGTTGTAGAGCAGGCCTCCCGAACGACACAGATCCCTTGTGGGAGCGAGCTTGCTCGCGATAGCGGTGTAACAGTCGACTTCAATGTTGAATGTTGCTCCGTCATCGCAAGCAAGCTCGCTCCCACAATGTTTTGTGTTGTACATAAAAATATCCACAGGAGCGTGGAACATGCGTTGGGCGACTTATTTCGCCGTTTTGGCATCTGTCCTGAGTGTCGGCCTGGCCCTGGGTGTCAGCATGCCGCTGGTGTCGTTTCGCCTGGAAAGCTGGGGCTACGGCTCGTTTGCCATTGGCGTGATGGCCGCGATGCCAGCCATCGGCGTCCTGCTGGGGGCGAAAATCTCCAGCCATCTGGCGGCGCGATTCGGCACGGCCAATCTGATGCGCCTGTGCCTGTGGGCCGGGGCGGTTTCGATCGGTTTGCTGGCGCTGTTGCCGAGCTATCCGATCTGGTTGGTGCTGCGGCTGATGATCGGGGTGATCCTGACCCTTGTATTCATCATCGGTGAAAGCTGGATCAACCAACTGGTGGTCGAGCAATGGCGCGGGCGGCTGGTGGCGCTGTATGGCAGCAGCTACGCATTGAGTCAGCTGGCGGGGCCGGTGTTGTTGGGCTTCCTCGGTACCGAGCATGACTATGGCTTTTGGGTGGGCGTCGGCTTGCTGATGGGGGCTCCGTTCCTGTTGCTGGGCCGCAGTGGCGCGCCGAGCAGTGAAGCCAGCAGCGTGACCCTGCGTGATTTGCTTGAGTTTTGTCGTGGCCTGCCGGCGATTGCCTGGGCGGTGTCGCTGTTCGCCGCGTTCGAGGCGATGATTTTGACGCTGTTGCCGGTTTACTGCCTGCGCCAGGGCTTCACCACGGAGATTGCTCTGGCGATGGTCAGTACGGTGGTCGTCGGCGATGCGGTGCTGCAATTGCCGATTGGTGCGTTGGCCGATCGTTTGTCGCGACGGGCGTTGTTCACCGGCTGCGCAGTCGTCTTGCTGGTGTCGAGCCTGGCGATTCCGATGCTGATCGACACGCTGCTTATCTGGCCGCTGTGGGTCTTGTTTGGCGCCAGTGCCGGTGGCTTGTTCACCTTGTCACTGATCCTGATCGGCGAGCGTTATCGCGACGATGCACTGGTGCGGGCCAACGCGCATATTGCACAGCTGTGGGGGATTGGTTGTCTGGTCGGGCCGCTGCTGGCGGGTGCCGGCAGCCAGTGGATCAACGGCCATGCGTTGCCGTTGCTGATGGCAGTGGGGGCCTTGGGCGTGCTGATTGTGGTGTCGCGGCAAGGGGCGTTTGGCGCCGCTCAGCCAGCCTGATTAGCATCGCAGGACTGTGGCGGTCGAGTCTTACAACATCGTCCCCAGCCAACCGAATTGCTCAGCCAGGCATTGAAGCGCCGCCACCAACTCCGTTTGGCGGCGCAGATAGGCATATGTACGCTGATTCCCGAAGAAAGCTCAGTCGCTGAGCTGATCGTTTTCCGCCAGCAGTCTGATCGCTGTCGTACCGACCTTGCGTACTGCGTCTTCGATCTGCGGTGTTGGCTTGGCAGCGTAGTTCATGCGCAGGCAATTGCGGTACTTGCCCGAGGCGGAAAAAATACTGCCCACGGCAATCTGTACGCCCTGGTCGTGCAATGCACGATTCAGTTTCAGGGTGTCGAAACCTTCCGGTAGTTCGACCCACAGCATGAAGCTGCCCTGTGGGCGACTGGCGCGGGTGCCGGCCGGGAAGTAGCGGGTCACCCAATCAATCATCATGTCGCGATTGCGCTGGTATTGCGTACGCATCCGCCGCAAATGCGGTTCAAAGTGGCCACCTTTCAGAAATTCGGCGATGGCGATCTGTGGTTGTGGCGCGGTGGATCCGGTGCTGATGTATTTCATGTGCAGTACCCGTTCCAGATAGCGACCGGGCGCGACCCAGCCGATGCGCAGGCCGGGTGCCAGGGTCTTGGAAAACGAACTGCACAACAGGACGCGACCGTCCTCGTCGAAGGACTTGATCGTGCGCGGACGCGGGTAGGTGTAGGCGAGCTCGCCATACACATCGTCCTCGATGATCGCCACGTCATAGCGCTGTGCAAGCGTCAACAACGCGCGTTTGCGCGACTCCGGCATGATGTAGCCCAACGGGTTGTTGCAGTTGGGGGTCAACTGTATGACCTTGATCGGCCACTGTTCCAGGGCCAGTTCCAGCGCTTCGAGGCTGATGCCGGTCAGTGGATCGGTGGGGATTTCCAGGGCCTTCATGCCCAGGCCCTTGAGGGTCTGCATCGCGCCGTGAAAGCTCGGCGAGTCCACCGCGACAATGTCGCCGGGCTCGCAGATCGCGCGAACGCTGGTGGACAGCGCTTCATGGCATCCAGTGGTGACCACCAGCTCGCTGGCGCTCAACTGGCAGCCGGAGTCGAGCATCAGGCGAGCGATCTGTTCGCGCAGTTCGAGGTTGCCATGGATATTGTCGTAATACAGGCCGGGCATGTCCTGCCGCCGGCTGATTCGCGCCAGGTCACGCAGCAGCGGTTTCATGGTCGCACTGGTGATGTCCGGCATGCCGCGACCCAGTTGCACCACGTCTTTGCGCGGAACGGCGCGAATCAACTCCAGCACTTGATCCCATTGGGAAATGTCCACCGGCCGTTGGGCCGGGCGGCCGACTGCCGGCAAATCCGGCAGTTCGCGGCTGGCCGGGACGAAGTACCCGGACTTGGGCCGAGGCATGGCCAGCCCGCTGTCCTCCAGCACCCGATAGGCCTGCTGCACTGTGCTCAGGCTGACGCCGTGCTCGACGCTCAGCGCCCGAACCGAAGGCAGCCGGTCACCGGGGCGATAGAAGCCCTGCTCGATACGTGTGCCGAGCAATTCGGCGAGGTTGACGTAAAGGGTCATGGTGCAGCCTCGATAAGGGTGATTTGGTTAACCAGTACAGATCGGGCAAAAAATCGGGATTCAGTGGCGGAATCGGCAAAACTGTATGGAGTTAATACAGCTGTTTTGAATCTGTAATGCTTTTGCGCGCCCACGCATCATGGAACCTCTGGCTACCCAAGTAAACAGGAGCATCCAAGATGAACGGTTTGAGCGATGTGCGGCTGACGTTACACAGTCAGGAGCTGGCGACCGGGCAGAACAACGGCACGCGGGAGGGGGGCATGGGCAATGCGTCGTCCGACCTTAGTCGCTGGGATCGGTTCTGGCGTCGCCTGCACACGCGCAAGGCGTTGCTGGCCCTGACGGTTGACCAGCTCAAGGACGTCGGGCTGACACGGGAGCAGGCGCGAGAGGAGGGGCTGAAGCCTTTCTGGCGGATCTGAGTTTTGCGGTGTTCTTCAGGGCCTCATCGCGAGCAAGCTCGCTCCCACAAGGAACGGTGGTGAACACAAATTTTGTGAACACTGCCAAACACTGTGGGAGCGAGCTTGCTCGCGATGGCGTCGGTACAGGCCCAGCTAAACCTTCAGACCAACTCTTTAAACCGATGCCACAACATCCCCAATGCCAGCAACGGTGAACGCAAATGCTTGCCACCCGGGAATGTGATGTGCGGCACCTTGGCAAACAGATCGAAGCCGCCGCTGTGCTGGCCGCTGATGGCTTCGGCCAGCAGCTTGCCGGCCAGGTGTGTGGCGTTCACGCCATGACCGGAATAGGCCTGGGCGTAATACACATTCGGCTGGTCCTTGAGTCGCCCGATCTGCGGCAGGCGGTTGGCGCCGATACCGATCATGCCGCCCCATTGGTAATCGATCTTCACTGCACTCAGTTGCGGGAAGACCTCCAGCATTTTCGGACGCATGTACGCAGCGATGTCTTTCGGGTCGCGGCCGGAGTAATGGCAGGCGCCGCCAAACAGCAGGCGCCGGTCCGCCGAGAGCCGGTAGTAGTCCAGCGCCACTCGCTGGTCACAGACCGCCATGTTCTGCGGCAACAGGGCGTGGGCCTGTTCTTCGCTCAGTGGTTCGGTGGCGATGATGTAGCTACCGGCGGGCAGGACTTTGCCGCTGAGTTCCGGGTTGAGGTCATTGAGGTAGGCA
Source organism: Pseudomonas sp. BF-R-30 (assembly GCF_019956175.1). NCBI lineage: Bacteria > Pseudomonadati > Pseudomonadota > Gammaproteobacteria > Pseudomonadales > Pseudomonadaceae > Pseudomonas > Pseudomonas sp. BF-R-30. The sequence goes on from NZ_JAHBDE010000040.1 coordinate 34,315, forward strand.
TTGCAACCCAGTACCAGGGTCTTGGCGCGCACCGAGCCCTCGGCGGCATGGACCTTGACCTCTGGGCCATAGTCGATGCGGGTCACGGCCGAGTGCTCGAACAACTGGACCCCCAGTCGTTGTGCCGCGGATGCTTCGCCCAAGGCCAGGTTCAGTGGATGCAGGTGCCCCGAGCCCATGTCGATCAGGCCGCCGACGTAACGCGTAGAGCCGACCACGGTGTGCATCTCGTTGGCTTGCAGCAAGCGGGTCTCGTAGCGATAACCGAGGCTGCGCAGCTCTTCGGCATCCTCGGCGAAACCTTCAAGGTCACGGGGCTTGTTGGCGAGGTCGCAGTAACCCCAGGTCAGGTCACAGGGGATCTGGAAGTGCTCGACCCGTTGCCGGACGATTTCCACGGCTTCCAGGCCCATGAGTTTCATTTGTCGCACGCCTTCGACGCCGATGATGTTGGTGAACTGATCGAGGCCGTGGCCGACGCCGCGAATCAGTTGCCCGCCATTTCGACCGCTGGCGCCCCAGCCGATTCTATGGGCTTCAAGCAACACTACACTGAGGCCGCGTTCGGCCAGCTCAAGCGCCGTGTTCAACCCCGAAAACCCACCGCCCACTACACAGACATCGGCCAGCACTTCGCCTTTGAGCGCCGGAAGTTCGGGCTGCGGCAGGCTGCTGGCGGCGTAGTAGGAGGCGATGTGGTCCGGAGCAGGCTGCTGAGCACGAGGGTTCATGTGCGTGATCCTGGTGTTGATGTTTAGAAAACTTGACGGAGCATAAGCCGGACCTTCCCGGACGGGCAACATTGGTCGGCTGCTGCTGTCTGGATCGGGGCTTTTGCGTCAGAATCGCGCTCTATTCCGCTATTGGTCACCGCTTCAATGAGCTGCAACAGCCAGACAATCCGCACATTGCGACAGCAGATTCCCTCGTTCGAGTGCGTTCCCGGCTGCCATGACTGCTGCGGCCCGGTGACCACCTCGCCGGAAGAAATGTCACGCCTGCCGCGCAAGACCCGCGCCGAGCAGGATGCCGCCATGGAAGAACTCAACTGTGTGCATCTGGGGCCCAATGGTTGCACGGTGTATGACGAGCGGCCGCTGATCTGCCGGTTGTTCGGCACCACCAAGACCCTGCCGTGCCCCAATGGGCGGGGGCCAGTGGAGTTGATTCATCCGCGGGTGGAGAAGCAGGTGTTCGAGTACATGGCCTCGAACCGGCAGGTGTTGGTTTAAGAGAGACCGAGTCGCCTGCATTCGCGAGCAAGCCCGCTCCCACATTCGATCTTCAGTGAACACAGAGTTTGTGTTTGACACTGATCCACTGTGGGAGCGGGCTTGCTCGCGAAAGCGGCCGAATAGACACCGCAATACTCAATCCGGAATCGGCAGAGTCAGGCTCTCTTTCACCTCTTCCATCACGATGTAACTCTTGGACTCGCGCACGTGGGGCAGCTTGAGCAGGATGTCGCCCAGCAATTTGCGGTACGAGGCCATCTCGGAAATCCGCGCCTTCACCAGGTAGTCGAAATCCCCTGACACCAGGTGACACTCCAGCACATGGGGCAATTTCAGCACCGCACGCCGGAACTCTTCGAAAGTATCGCCGGATTTGTAGTCCAGGCTGATCTCGACGAACACCAGCAGACTACCCTTCAGATGCTGCGGATTGAGCCTGGCGTTGTAGCCCATGATGATCCCTTCGCGCTCCAGACGCCGGACCCGCTCGGTACAGGGCGTGGTCGAGAGCCCGACCTTTTCCCCAAGCTCGGTAAAGGAAATCCGCCCGTCCGCTTGCAGGATCCGCAGGATGTTGCGGTCGATCTTGTCCAGCTCACGTTTGGTCTGAGTGTTGGTACGCATAGGGGATGCGCCTCCGTGAAAAGGGTTTTTGCCGAGAATTGTCGCCAAATATAGGCGCTTATATAGTGAAATGCACTGGCAAATCTTTTTTACACTGCGCACATCTGAAGCTCTGAATAACAAACGTCAGCGGTTAGCCGCGATGAGGGATATGAAAATGCGCGTCATGGTCTTGGGTAGCGGCGTCATCGGTACCACCAGTGCTTATTATCTGGCCCGTGCCGGGTTTGAAGTGGTGGTTGTGGACCGGCAGCCGGCCGCTGCCATGGAGACCAGTTTCGCCAATGCCGGGCAGGTCTCGCCGGGTTATGCCTCGCCGTGGGCCGCGCCGGGCGTGCCTCTCAAGGCCATCAAGTGGCTGTTGCAGCGCCACGCGCCGCTGGCGATCAAGGCCACGGCCGACATCGACCAGTACCTGTGGATGGCACAGATGCTGCGCAATTGCACTGCCAGCCGTTACGCGGTGAACAAGGAGCGCATGGTCCGTCTGTCCGAGTACAGCCGTGACTGCCTCGATGAACTGCGTGCCGAAACCGGCATTGCCTACGAAGGCCGTAGCCTTGGTACGACCCAACTGTTCCGCACCCAGGCTCAACTGGACGGCGCCGCGAAAGATATCGCCGTGCTGAAAGAGTCCGGCGTGCCGTTCGAATTGCTCGACCGCGAAGGCATTGCCCGCGTTGAGCCGGCCTTGGCCAGCGTCACCGATATCCTCGCCGGTGCCCTGCGCCTGCCGAACGACCAAACCGGCGACTGCCAGATGTTCACCACCAAGCTCGCCGAGATGGCCGCGAACCTCGGTGTGCAATTCCGTTTCGGCCAGGACATTCAGCGCCTCGACTTCGCCGGTGACCGCATCAACGGCGTATGGATCGACGGCAAGCTGGAAACCGCCGACCGCTACGTGCTGGCCCTCGGCAGCTACTCGCCGCAACTGCTCAAACCACTGGGGATCAAGGCGCCGGTGTACCCGCTCAAGGGCTACTCCCTGACCGTGCCGATCACCAACCCGGCAATGGCCCCGACTTCGACCATTCTCGACGAGACCTACAAGGTCGCGATCACCCGTTTCGACAACCGCATCCGCGTTGGCGGCATGGCGGAGATCGCCGGTTTTGACCTGTCGCTGAATCCGCGCCGGCGCGAAACCCTGGAGATGATCGTCAACGACCTTTATCCTCAGGGCGGCAATCTGGCCGAAGCGAGCTTCTGGACCGGCCTGCGTCCGACCACTCCAGATGGCACGCCAATCGTAGGCGCCACACCGTTCAAGAACCTGTTCCTGAACACCGGTCACGGCACGCTGGGCTGGACCATGGCCTGTGGCTCCGGTCGCTTGCTGGCGGACCTGATGGCCAAGAGAAAGCCGCAGATCAGCGCCGAAGGCCTCGATATTTCCCGTTATGGCAACAAAACCCAGGAGTCTGCTAAGCATGTCAGTCCAGCGCCAGCTCACCAATGAGCGCATGAGTCAGATCGTCACCCATAACGGCACGGTTTACCTGGCCGGACAGGTGGGCGACGACATGAACGCCGGGATTGAACAGCAGACCCGCGAAACACTGGCCAACATCGAGCGGTTGCTCGATCTGGCCGGCACCGACAAGCACAATCTGCTGTCGGTGACGATTTACCTGAAGGACATCGACGCGCATTTCGAAGGCATGAACGCGGTGTGGGACAAGTGGTTGCCAAAAGGCGTCGCTCCCGCCCGAGCCACCGTTGAATCGAAATTGTGCGAACCGGAAATCCTGGTCGAGTTGTCGGTTGTCGCCGCTCTGCCATAAGCCTGTCAGAAAAGATCCCTCTCCCGGTGCTGTTGGTGGTTAACGCTGTCAGCCAGCACCGGTTTTTCTTCCCGATAACCCGACCAGAAGTCTGCCGCCATGCGTCCTGCCCGTGCCCTGATCGACCTTCAAGCCCTGCGTCACAACTACCGGATCGCCCGTGAACTCACGGGGGCTCGTGCCCTCGCGGTGATCAAGGCCGATGCCTATGGCCATGGCGCGGTGCGTTGCGCCCAGGCGCTGGAAGCCGAGGCGGACGGGTTTGCCGTGGCCTGCATCGAAGAGGCGTTGGAGTTGCGGGCGGCGGGAATTCGCGCGCCGATCCTGCTGTTGGAAGGCTTTTTCGAAGCCGATGAGCTGGCGCTGATCGTCGAGCATGATTTCTGGTGCGTGGTGCATTCGCTGTGGCAGCTCGAAGCCATCGAGAAAGCAGCGTTGAGCAAGCCGATCACCGTGTGGCTGAAGCTCGATTCGGGTATGCATCGCGTGGGGCTGCACCCGGCGGATTATCAAGCGGCCTATCAACGGCTGCTGGCCAGCGGCAAGGTCGCAAAAGTGGTACTGATGAGCCACTTTGCGCGTGCCGACGAACTGCACGAACAGGCCAGCGCGGAGCAGGTGGCGGTATTTGAAGCGGCGCGCAAGGGCTTGTCCGCCGAGGTCAGCCTGCGCAACTCGCCGGCGGTGCTCGGTTGGCCGCAGATACCGAGTGACTGGGTGCGCCCAGGCATCATGCTGTATGGCGCCACGCCCTTCGAAGAAGCCAACGAAGTAGCATCGCGGCTGCAACCGGTCATGACCCTGGAATCGAAGGTGATCAGTGTGCGCGAGTTGCCGGCTGGCGAGCCCGTCGGTTACGGCGCCAAATTCATCACCCCCAAACCGATGCGTATTGGCGTGGTGGCCATGGGTTACGCCGACGGCTACCCACGTCTGGCACCAACCGGCACCCCCGTGCTGGTTGCCGGGCAGCGCAGCCAGTTGATCGGCCGGGTATCGATGGACATGCTCTGCATCGACCTGACCGATGTACCGCAGGCCGGTCTCGGTTCGACCGTCGAGTTGTGGGGCAAGAACATTCTCGCCAGTGATGTGGCCATGGCTGCCGGCACGATTCCTTACCAGATCTTCTGCAACCTGCGCCGAGTGCCACTGCTCTATTCCGGGGCTTAGTGAGCAGGGCTCCAGACCGGAAGTCGCCTCGCTGAGCAGGATTCAGGTCAAGGTGTTGTAAATACTGAACGCTGTCGCCATGATAACGCTCACTATTCCAACATTTCTGAATCCTGGAGGCGCTAGCTTTGGACGTCGGTGAACGACTGCAATCCATCCGTAGGCTCAAAGGCCTTTCCCAGCGTGAACTCGCCAAACGGGCGGGGGTCACCAACAGCACGATTTCGATGATCGAAAAGAACAGCGTGAGCCCTTCGATCAGTTCGCTGCGTAAAGTGCTGGGCGGGATTCCCATGTCCATGGTCGAGTTCTTTTCCGAAGAAATCCTGCAGGAAAAACCGACTCAGATCGTCTACAAGGCCAATGAGCTGATCGACATTTCCGATGGCGCAGTGACCATGAAACTGGTCGGCCGGGCGCACCCGAGCCGGGCCATCGCATTCCTCAATGAAATCTATCCGCCAGGCGCCGACACCGGTGACGAGATGCTCACCCATGAGGGCGAGGAAACCGGCATCCTGGTCGAAGGAAAACTGGAACTGGTGGTCGGTCTCGAAACTTTTGTCCTCGAAGCCGGCGATAGCTACTACTTTGAAAGTACCAAGCCACACCGTTTCCGTAATCCGTTCGATGTGCCAGCGCGACTAATCAGCGCAGCCACACCAGCGAATTTCTAAGAAAAGAGGCGTCCTGCCAGCATCGCAGAGGCGCCCGGGCTGTTTTTCCGTCGCGGCCTAAGACCCCTCCGACTTTGGGGTTGTTTCAGTGCGGCGGGCTTACCGCTATACTTGCGCCCGCCTGCGAACCGTGGCCGTAGGCGTGACTAGCCACCATTGAGGGTGAACGCGTGAACCTAATTATGAAAATGCTGGCTGCACCAGCAACCGTATTGGCCCTATGGGCTGTCAGTGTCAGCGCTCAGGCTGCGACCAACGACGATATTGCCAAACGCCTTGAGCCAGTCGGCCAGGTTTGTGTTCAGGGTAAAGAGTGCAAGGGCATGGAAGTGGCCGCTTCCGCTGGCGGCGGTGGTGGAGCGAAAACCCCGGATGAAGTGATTGCAAAACATTGCAACGCTTGCCACGGTTCAGGCCTGTTGGGCGCGCCGAAAATCGGTGATGCCGCCGCTTGGGGCGAGCGTGCCAAGAAAGAAGGTGGTGTTGACGGCTTGCTCGCCAAGGCGATCTCCGGCATCAACGCGATGCCGCCAAAAGGCACCTGCGCCGATTGTGCAGACGCCGAGCTCAAAGGCGCCATCCAGAAGATGTCCGGCCTGAAATAAGGCGCCGCATCGTTCGCAAAAAACCGTCCCAGGACGGTTTTTTTGTGCCTGCAATTCCGCGCTGACCCTTGTAGGCGCGAGCTCGCTCGCGATGGTCGTCAACGATAACGCTGGAAACCTGGCACCCCGCGGTGCTCTCAGGTTCTTCGCGAGCGAGCTCGCTCCTACAAGGTCTTTGTGGCAGCCGATTGGCATTAACGGGCTGTTCATCACAGCGAATCCCCGGCAAGCTCGGTCCAACCCCACGTCATGGAATGTAAGGGAGGACCTGATGGTGCAGCTGTGTTCAATCGAGCAAGCGGTCGATGACGTGTTGGCGAGATTGCCGACGCATATTCACATGGGCTTGCCTCTGGGGTTGGGTAAACCCAATCACTTCGTCAACGCGCTGTATCAACGAATCGCACAGTTGCCCGAGCGACGACTGACGATCTACACCGCGTTGTGTCTGGGGCGTCCACCCTTGGGCGATGGTTTGCAAAAGCGATTTCTAGAACCCTTTGTCGAACGTGTGTTCGGCGATTATCCGGAGCTGGAGTTTCTCGCCGACCTGCGTCGCGAGGGTTTACCGGGCAACATCCACATCCAGCAGTTCTTCATGCAGCCTGGCAGCCTGCTCAACAGTGCTACGGCGCAACAGGATTACGTCAGCAGCAACTACAGCCATGCGGCCCGGGACATCAACGCCGCCGGGTTGAATCTGGTGGCGCAACTGGTGGCCAGCCATGCCGAGCATCCCGACCGCTTGAGCCTCAGTTGCAACCCGGACATCACCCTCGACCTATTGCCGATGATCGCCAAGCGCCGCGCCGCCGGAGAAACCATCCTGATGGTCGGCCAAGTACACAACGATCTGCCTTACATGCCCGGCGATGCGGAACTGGACATCGACACCTTTGACCTGCTGATCGATGAGAAGGACAACACCACGCTGTTTTCCACGCCAAACATGCCGGTGGGCTTTCAGGACCATTTCATCGGCCTGCACGCCAGCACTCTGGTGCGTGACGGCGGCACCTTGCAGATCGGCATCGGTTCCATGGGTGATGCGCTGACGGCGGCGCTGCTGGCGCGGCAAGCCGACAACGACGGATACAGGGCTTTGCTGGCAGACGTAAACCTCAGCCACTGGGCGCAACTGATCGAGCGCGAAGGCGGCATCGAGCCCTTCGCCAAAGGCCTGTATGGCTGCAGCGAAATGTTCGTCAACGGCTTGTTGGTGCTGGCCGATGCCGGGATCGTGCGGCGCAAGGTTTATCCGGACGCGGCGACCCAACAGCAGGCGAATGCCGGCACCCTCGACGAGGCTGCGCAAACCGATGGCATCTCGGTGCACGGCGGATTCTTCCTTGGGCCGCGCAGCTACTATGAACGCTTGCGTGAGTTGCCGCAGAGCAAGCGGCTTGAATTCAACATGACCCGCATCAGCTACATCAACGAGCTCTACGGCCAGGAAGAACTCAAGCGCTTGCAACGTCTCGATGCGAGGTTCATCAACACCGCGTTCACCGTGACCCTGCTCGGTTCCGCGGTGGCGGATCAGCTCGAAGACGGACGTGTGCTCAGCGGCGTAGGCGGGCAATACAACTTCGTGGTGCAGGGGCATGCGTTGCAAGGCGCGCGTTCGGTGTTGCTGCTGCGCAGCTGGCGTGAGTCTGGAGGCGACGTCAACTCGAACATCGTCTGGGAGTATGGTCACTGCACGATTCCGCGGCATCTGCGGGACATCGTGGTCACCGAGTACGGCATCGCCGACCTGCGGGGCAAGACCGATGCGGCGGTGATTGAAGCACTGTTGAATATCAGCGACTCACGTTTCCAGTCGGGGCTGATCGCGCAGGCACAGAAAGTCGGCAAACTGCCCAAGGACTTCCGTCTCGATCCGCGCTTTACCGATAACAGCCCGCAGCGTTTGCAGGAGATTCAGGCGCGGCATCCGCAGCTATTTCCAGAGTACCCACTGGGTTGTGATTTCACCGAGGTCGAGCGGGATGTGTTGCGGGCGCTGAACTGGCTCAAGAGCAAGTTCAAGCTGAGCGAGGTGCTGGAGTTGGGCAAGGCAGCGCTGGATGCGCCGGAGCCTGCGTTGTTTCCAGAGCATCTGGAGCGGATGCAATTGACCGATCCGGAAGGCCTCAAGGAAGATTTGTTTCAGCGGCTGTTGCTCACGGGCCTGAAAGCCACTGCGCAATAACAGCCAACACAAAACAAATGTGGGAGCGGGCTTGCTCGCGAAAGCGATGTGTCAGTCGACATCAACTTTGACTGACACATCGCTTTCGCGAGCAAGCC
>NZ_JAHBDE010000041.1:0-42535 GCF_019956175.1 Pseudomonas sp. BF-R-30
ACAGGTAGATCACCAGGGTCCCGGCGGCGATATCGCCGAGGCGCTTGAAGTGGGGATGTTGCAGGCAACTGATGGCCCCGAGGAAGTAACCGAACGGCAGCAGGTCGACAACCCGCAGCAGGTTGCGCAACAGCGACGCCGACCAGCCGATCGGGGTGCCATCGTCGTGCACCACCTGCAAGCCCATCCATTGCTTGCCCGGCGAGCGACCGTGGTTCAGCACCTCGAACAGCACCATGTACCACCAGCTCACCACGAACAGCAGGATCGAGCCGAGCCCGGCTCCCAGTTTGCCGAGCATCGCCAGCACAATGAACAGCACGCCCAGGACCAGGCCGCGTAAACCAAGATCAATGGAGAATGCCAGCGCACGGACCATCAACCCGGCCGGGCGCAGTGGCAGGTCGACGCCCTCCGGCGTTTCGACCTGGTACCGCGTATCCAGCGGAGGTGACAGCGGCGCATTCCGTGGCTGTGCTGTGGTCTCGAGCATGGGCAACCTGATGATGTGGCCTTATTCGGGATTGTGTATCCATTCGATGCTAGCAGCCTAATCGAGGGGCGGGGGCGGGGGGGAACGACATAACTATGTATTGCATGGTAAGTCGCGCAAGGTGCTTGAATGACAAGACTACTGGCCGGGGCGGGCGGTGAACGCCTAGACTTTGCCGATCTTCAGTTCAGGAATCGCCCGTGACCTCCATTTTCTGGTACGACTACGAAACCACTGGCATCAATCCCCGTAGTGACCGTCCGTTGCAAATGGCCGGCCTGCGCACCGACTTCGATCTCAATGAAATCGACGAGCCGGTCAATCTTTACTGCCAGCCCAGTGAGGACATCCTGCCGCATCCTGCCGCCTGCGCGATCACGGGAATCACCCCCGGGCAACTGCAAGAGCACGGCTTGAGCGAAGCCGATTTCATGACCCGGGTGCATGCCCAACTCGCGGCGCCCGGTACCTGTGGTGCGGGGTATAACACCTTGCGTTTCGATGACGAGATGACCCGCTACAGCCTGTACCGAAACTTTTTCGACCCCTATGCGCGGGAGTGGCAGGGCGGCAATAGCCGCTGGGACCTGATCGATGTGGTGCGTGCCGCCTATGCCTTGCGTCCCGATGGCCTGGTCTGGCCGACCGATGACGAGGGGCGGGTCACGCTCAAGCTCGAACGCCTCAGCGCTGCCAATGGCATCGATCATGGCAATGCCCACGAAGCACTGTCGGACGTTCGCGCGACGATCGCCCTGGCGCGCCTGATACGGGAAAAACAGCCAAAGCTGTACGCCTGGCTGTTTCAACTGCGCAGCAAGCAAAAAGTCATGGACCAGATACGCCTGCTGCAACCGCTGGTGCATGTTTCCGGACGTTTTTCGGCCGCGCGCAACTATGTGGGGGTGGTGTTGCCGCTGGCCTGGCACCCGCGCAACAAGAACGCCCTGATTGTCTGTGACCTGCACCTCGATCCCCAGGGCCTGCTCGACCTGGATGCCGAAAGTTTGCGCCAGCGCTTGTATACCCGCCGCGACGAACTGGCCGAAGGCGAGTTGCCGGTGCCGTTGAAGCTGATTCACATCAACAAGTGTCCGGTGGTGGCACCGTTGTCGGTACTTCGCCAGGAAGATCAGCAGCGTTTGGGGCTGGATATGGCGCTGTATCAGCAGAGGGTGTCGCAGCTCAATGGCGCCCGGAAAGTTTGGCTGGATAAAATCCTGGCGATTTATGCCCGCGAAGACTTTTCCCAGAGCCAGGATCCGGAGCAACAGTTATACGATGGATTTATCGGTGATCGGGATCGGCGATTGTGTGAACAAGTCAGGGCCGTTGACCCGATGCAATTGGCACAAGAACAGTGGCCTTTCGATGACGAACGTTTGCCTGAATTGCTGTTTCGATATCGCGCACGCAACTTTCCCGACACGTTGAATCCCGAAGAGCAAGAACGCTGGCGAATATTCTGTCAGAAACGTTTGTCAGACCCTGAATGGGGGGCGCCAAATACCCTTGAAAGTTTTGTAGAAGCCGCGGCCCAATTGAGCGTTAGTGCTACTGCGTTTCAGCAGGGGGTGCTCGGTGAGTGGCAGGATTATGTCCAGGGACTGCGCCAGCGTTTGAGTCTTTGAAATCGAACATGCCAGGGCTTAAACGCCGAGCATAAAAAAACGCCAGCATTTGCTGGCGTTATTTTTTGTCACGGATCCATCTGCGACAAGCTCTGAGGCTTAGCCCAGCAGGGTTGCCCAGCCTTCCACCACGTCACCGCCCCACTTGGCTTTCCACTCTTTCAGAGTCTTGTGGTTGCCACCCTTGGTTTCGATGACTTCACCGTTGTGCGGGTTTTTGTATTGTTTAACTTTGCGAGCACGCTTGGTGCCGGTAGTTTTCACTGCACCGCCGCGTGGTGCCTTGGTTTTGGATTCTGGATCCAGCAGCGCGATGATGTCGCGCAGGGACTTGGAGTATTCACCCATCAGGGTGCGCAGTTTGCCTTCGAATTCCAGCTCGGTTTGCAGTTTGTCGTCTTGGGACAGGTTCTTCAAACGGGCTTGCAGCTCTTTGATAGCTTCTTCGGTGGCGCGATATTCGTTGATCAAGGACATGTGGACTACCTTATGTTGTGCGCTGGATGGCAGATGACAGTGCGGCAATAATAGTCACGGTGTTTCATCAAGTAAACATTTAAGGCAAGTTTATTTAATTTAATTGCCGGGGTTTTTGCGCGCATTGGTAGTGCGATTATTAGTGTGGTCCCGGTCTGTCAGATATACATAAATTAACAATTGGCCGGCACCGCAAGAGCATCTGTGCAAGCAGGCGCTGCTGGTGTCCACCCTGTCGCACTGACCTTCCGGCAGGGCGAAACGTCAACAATACTGCAGTTTTGTTGCGCAATCGCTAGAATGGCGGCCTTTGCGAAGTTCTGGAGTTCCCCCCTCATGCGCACTTTTCGTCTGGTGATTTCTTGCCCGGACCGTGTTGGCATCGTTGCCAAAGTCAGTAACTTTCTGGCATCACACAACGGCTGGATCACTGAAGCGAGCCATCACTCGGACAATCTCAGTGGCTGGTTCTTCATGCGTCACGAAATCCGTGCCGACTCCCTGCCATTTGGTATCGAAGCGTTTCGTGAAGCCTTTGCCCCGATCGCCGAAGAGTTCTCGATGGACTGGCGCATCACCGATACCGAGCAAAAGAAGCGCGTGGTCCTGATGGCCAGCCGCGAGTCGCACTGCCTGGCCGACTTGCTGCACCGCTGGCACAGCGATGAACTGGACTGTGAAATTTCCTGTGTGATTTCCAACCATGATGACTTGCGCAGCATGGTGGAGTGGCACGGTATCCCGTACTACCACGTCCCGGTCAATCCACAGGACAAGCAGCCAGCCTTCACCGAGGTTTCGCGCCTGGTCAAGCAACACGATGCCGAAGTGGTGGTACTTGCCCGCTACATGCAGATCCTGCCGCCTGAGTTGTGCAGCGAATACGCGCACAAGGTCATCAACATCCACCACAGCTTCCTGCCGTCATTCGTCGGTGCCAAGCCGTACCACCAGGCCTCCCTGCGTGGCGTGAAGCTGATCGGCGCGACTTGTCACTATGTGACCGAAGAGCTGGATGCCGGCCCGATCATCGAGCAGGACGTGGTGCGCGTCAACCACAGCGACAGCATCGAAGACATGGTGCGTTTCGGCCGCGATGTCGAGAAAATGGTGCTGGCCCGTGGCTTGCGTTATCACCTGGAAGACCGCGTGCTGGTGCACGGCAACAAGACCGTCGTCTTCTGACAGACGTACGTCACCGTTGAAATTCGAAGGGCCTGGGCGTTCAATCGCTTCAGGCCCTTCGCCGTTTTTGCACCGAGGACATGACCATGGCCGATCCACTGGACAAAGCCACTTCCAAGGCTCCCGCCACGCTGGGCGAGGGTTGCCTGAGCCGCTACGACCCGGATGACATGGGGCCTGAAACCGGTACGGAGTTTCCCGACGCCGCGCAGTTGTGGGAACAGTTGCAGCAAGAGCCCGAGGACAAACCTAAGCCTGCCTGAGTTTCATCAACTTCTTCAGCAGCGGCCGACCCAGCATCAGCAGAAACACCGGCCCACCAACCAGTAAATAGAAGTAATAGGTTACCGCCCGCCAAATCAGAATCGCCGCGGCTGCCGTGGACTTCCCGACCATGGGCGCCAGCAGCGCGGCGGACGTCAGCTCAGCCGCCCCGGCTCCGCCCGGCAGCAGGCTGAATTGCCCGGCGCTCAGTGCCAGCATCTGGATCAGAAAACTCCAGGCCCACTGCAAATCCGCGCCGAGCCCGCGCAACGCCAGGTACAGCACGCTGTAGCGCAGGCCCCAATGTACACAGGTCAGGGCGAATACCTTGATCAAGGTCTGCACGGGCAACTTCAACGTGTCGGTAAACGCCGCCAGAAACTGCAGGAGTTTGCGCGCCCAGCGCATTCGAGTGGCCGCTTTGACATTGAGTCGGGCGAGCCAGCGACCACTCAGGCGAATCAATAATCGGTGATAGCGCGCCACCATGACGCAACTGACCAGGCCGCCGAACAGCGAAACGGCGCTGACCATCAGCATCCATTCCATACGCTGGCTGAGGTGCTGGAACAGGGCGTAAATCAGAATCCCGCTCAAGGCACAGAGAAAAAACAGCAAGTCGCTCAGTTGATCCATGGCAAACACCGCACTGCCCCTGGCTGGACGCACACCGTGACGCGCCAGCAAAGCCATGATCGTCAGAGGCCCGCCACTACCGCCGGGCGTGGCGCAGTAGGCGAATTCGGCGGCCATCACCATGCCGAGGCTCCTGAGCCGGCCGACCTTGTCGCATTGATCCCCCAGCAATAGGCGCAAACGCAGGGTGTTCACCCCCCAGCACAACAGGATCATGCCGAACATGACCAGCAACCACGGCAGCGGAAAGGCGGTCAGCCGAGACCAGATTTCGCTGCCGCCCAACAGTAATGGAATCAGCACTGCCGCGAGCAGACCGACGAGCAACAGCAGTGCGCGACTCATGCGGCACGGACCAGTCGGTCGTTTTGCATCGCCAGCCAGTGGGCCTTGGTCATTGGCACCCGTCCGTTGTCGAGCAGGCGCTCAAGGGTTTTTAGCCAGTATCGGCGCGAGAACTCATGGCGCATGTCCACCGGGTGCAGGCCCAGGCGAATCACCGGAGCGTGCTGCCAGCGCTGTTCACGCCGGTCGCAGACGAGCTTCGACACACCCCGGCGCCAGGCGCTGCGCGCACTCCAGACCAGCCCCGGCGCCTGGAGCGCGGTGAAATCCGGTAGCCGGTATAAATGTTGCGAGTCGCTGGTGTAACTCAGCGGCAATTGGCGCAATGCCTGGCGAGTGCCTTGGCTCATCAGCCAGGCCGGGGCGACGAACCCTTCCAGCGGCCAGTCATGGCGGTGGAACATCTCGATGCCCGAACGCAGGCGGGCGAGGGCGTCTTCCTGCGACAAACGATAAAACTCGCCTTCGTGGGTGTAGACCCGACGCATGAACCAGTCGCGGGGATTGCGGGTCATCGGCCCCTCGTCGCAATGGAAATAGCCATGCAGTGCCAGTTCGTCGCCCCGGGCGACCCTGGCACTGAGCTGGCGGCAAAATTGCGGATGGGCGTCCAGATTGTTGTGTTTGTGCAAATCCGGCACCACCAGCCAGGTGATCGGCACGCCACCCAAAGCGTCGACGGCTTTGACGAACGGCTGGTAATCGGCCCAGGTGGGCGGCGCCACGTCGTGCAGTACCAGCAGTAAAGCGGGACTGTTCATGGGCTCAACCATTGGCTGTCAGCGGCCATTGGCTGCCGAGCACGGCGTGGTAGTGGCGCAGCAAACTGGTGACCACCGTGTCCCAGGCATAATGTCGTTCGGCATGTAATCGCGCCTGTCGGCCCAGCGCTACGCTGCCCGAGCCGAACAGTTCTCGAACCGCGGTGGCCATCGCGGCGGGATTGTTCGGCGCACAGAGCAGGCCGCAGTCCTCGGTGACGATTTCTTCGAAAGCCCCGGCCGCCACGGCTACCACCGGAATACCGCTGGCCATGGCTTCGAGTATCACCAGGCCGAAGGTTTCCTGATCGCCAGCGTGGAGCAAGGCGTCGGCGCTGGCCATCAGGCGAGCCACCTGCGCCGCCGGGCAGAACTCGTCGATCACCGTCACGTTGGAGGGCACGGCCGTGGGCATCGACGACCCAACCAGCAGCAGGTGATAGCGTCGGCCCAGGCGTTTCATGCAGTCGAGCAGCACCGGCAGGTTTTTTTCCTTGGAACCGCGCCCGGCAAAGATCAAGAGGTGGGTGTTTTCATCCAGACCCAGTTCGGCCCGCAGCCCGGAATCTCTGGCATCGGGATTGAAGGTTTGCAGGTCGACGCCGAGCGGCTGCACGAAGACATTCCTGACCCCAAGCCCGGTGAGTTTGTCGGCCATGACCCGGCTGGGCGCCAGGACCCGGTCGAAGTTGCCGTAGAGCTTGCTGACATAGGCCTCGACGTTGTTGGTCACCCAGTTGCCCATGCGGTTGCTGACCAGCAGGGGCAGGTCCGAGTGATAAAAACCGATGATCGGCACATCGAGTTGGCGCCGCGCATCCAGCGCCGCCCAAGCGGTGAGGTAGGGGTCGCCAACTTCGATCAGGTCGGGTTGCAAGTCTTGCAGGACATTGCGCCAGGGCGCCAGACGCAGAGGAAAGCGATAGCCCTTGCCGAAGGGCAGGGCAGGGGCGGGAACTGTGAAGATGCCATCCTGCTCTCCAAAGGACGATCCGGGGATCAGCAAACTGTGGCGAATGCCTGGCTTGATGCCCAGGCGACGGTGCTTGGCATCCAGATAAGTGCGCACGCCTCCGCTGGCAGGGGCGTAGAACATGGTGATGTCCGCGATATGCACGATGAACGATCCTCCGGTCCTGTTTCTCCTTTGGTTGACCTATATGAAGGATAGATGTTCGGTTGGGGTTGTGCGGGAGGGATGTCGGCGGGGGGATGTATCGTTTGGCAGGCCGCTATCGCGAGCAAGCTCGCTCCCACAGGAATCTTTGTCGCACTATAGATCTACTGTGGGAGCGAGCTTGCTCGCGATGAGGCCGGTGAGGTTGCCTTAGATCCTGAAGCTACCTACCAACTGCTTCAACCGCGCCGCCTGCTGCTCAAGGTCCGAGCACGCGCGCAATGTCGATTGCAGGTTTTCCACACCTTCCTGGTTCAGCGTGTTGATTTCGGTGATGTCGACGTTGATCGACTCCACTACGGCGGTCTGTTCTTCGGTCGCGGTGGCCACCGACTGGTTCATGCCGTCGATTTCACCGATACGCAGCGTCACGCTGTTCAGGCGCTCACCCGCAAGGTTGGCGATTTCCACGCTGTCCTGGCTGTGGCGCTGACTATCGCTCATGGTGCTGACCGATTCCCGGGCGCCGACCTGCAGCTCCTCGATCATGGTTTGCACCTGTTGCGCCGATTCCTGCGTGCGATGTGCCAGGTTGCGCACTTCGTCCGCCACCACGGCAAATCCACGACCGGCTTCACCGGCGCGGGCGGCTTCAATGGCGGCGTTGAGCGCCAGCAAGTTGGTTTGCTGGGAAATGCTGGTGATCACTTCGAGAATCTGCCCGATGTTCACCGTTTTACTGTTCAGCGATTCGATGTTGGAGCTCGATGCACTGAGCATGCTCGACAGTTGATTCATCGCCACGATACTGCGGTCCACCACTTGCTGGCCGTCTTCGGCCAGGCTGCGGGCATCGCTGGCCTGGCTCGAAGCCTGAGCGGCGTTACGGGCAATTTCCTGGGCGGCGGCGCCGAGCTGGTTGATTGCGGCCGCGACGCTGCTGGTGCGCGAGGCTTGCTGGTCGGAGTTGAACATCGACGAGTTGGAAGCGGCCACTACGCGCAATGCCACTTCGTTGACTTGCCCGGTGGCCGAAGACACTTCGCGGATCGAGCCGTGAATGCGCTCGACGAAACGGTTGAACGCGGTGCCCAGAGTGCCGAATTCGTCATTGTTCTGGATGGTCAGGCGCTTGGTCAGGTCGCCTTCGCCGTCGGCGATGTCGGCCATGGCGCGGGTCATGACGTGCAACGGCTGGATCAGGATGCGAATCAGCATGCCGAGCAGGGCGATGATGATGGCCACGGCGATGATGGTCGCAACCACAGCCGAGGTGCGGAATTCGCTGAGCATCGAGTAGGCTTTTTCCTTATCGACCGACAGACCGATGTACCAGTTGACCGATGCCAAGCCTTTGATCGGGGTGAAGGTCACGATGCGGGTTTTGCCGTCGACCTGGATTTCGCTCATGGCGCTGCTGATGGCCGGCGTGTCTTGCGGGTAGACATCCTTGAGCGCCTTCATCGCCAGCGCTTTGTCGGGATGTACCAGGATCTTGCCGTCGGAGCTGACCAGGAACGCATAACCCATGCCGTCGAAATCCAGCTTGCCAAGGCTGTCGGCGATCACTTGCAAACTCAGGTCGCCACCGACCACGCCGATGTTCTGGCCGTCCTTGATAACGCTGTCGACAATGGAAATCACCAGTTGGCCGGAGGCCAGATCAATGTAAGGCTCGGTCAATGCCGAACTGCTGCTGCTTTGCGCGCTCTTGTACCAGGGACGTGCACGCGGGTCGTAGCCATCGGGCATCTTGCTGTCCGGGCGAATGATGAAAGAGCCATCCTTGTTGCCGAGGTAGGCGCCCATGAAGGTCGAGGTCACGGCTTTTTGTACAAGCAGGCTGGAAACGTTGTCGGCATCGGGGTTGAGCGCAACAGTTTGTGACAGGTTTTCAATCAGCAGGCTGCGCCCGTTCAACCAGGTCTGGATATTGTTGGCGGTCACCGCGCCCATTTCCTGCAGATAATTTTCCAGGTCTTTGCGGATGGCATTGCGCTGCAAGTAGTCGTTGTACAGCGTAAAGGAGGCGAAGGCGGCAATCACAATGAGGGCGGCAGCAAGCAGGATTTTATGGCTGAAACGCAGATTTTTGTTCATGGCTTGGGGTTCCGCTAAGGTCTTAATGTCCAGCGCGTGCTTTTATAAAGGGACGCACGACGGGCAAGGTTGAAAGCAAGTGAATTTTCCGACTCTCCTTAGGGAAATTTCCGACCAGATCGTGTCTGACTGCTTTGTCGTTATCTCTATCGGCCGTGTAGGACCAAAGATTAATCATGGGTGACCAAATGCCTGACTCATTGCAACTCGTTATCGGCGCCGATCCAGAAGGGCAGCCGACTGCCCAGGCCATGCGCCTGGCGAACCGCCACGGATTGATCGCGGGCGCGACCGGCACCGGCAAGACAGTCACTTTGCAACGAATGGCCGAAGCCTTCAGCGATGCCGGCGTGGCGGTGTTCGCCGCGGACATCAAGGGTGACCTGTGCGGCCTCGGCGCCGCCGGCAATCCCCAAGGCAAGATCGCCGAGCGGATTGCCGGGATGCCCTGGCTCAACCACAAGCCTCAGGCTTATCCGGTGACGTTGTGGGACATACACGGTCAGTCCGGTCATCCTTTACGCACAACCTTGAGTGAAATGGGGCCGCTGCTGCTGGGCAGTCTGCTGGAGCTGACCGACAGCCAGCAGTCGGCGCTGTACGCCGCGTTCAAGGTGGCGGACCGCGAAGGCCTGTTGTTGCTTGATCTCAAGGACCTGAAGGCATTGCTCAATCACCTGCGGGACAACCCCCAGTTGCTGGGCGACGATGCGGCGTTGATGACCACCGGCTCCAGCCAGGCATTGCTGCGACGTCTGGCGACCCTGGAGCAACAGGGCGCCGAAGCCTTGTTCGGCGAGCCGGCGCTGCAACTCGAAGACATCCTCCAGCCCACGGCGGACGGGCGCGGTCGCATTCATTTGCTGGATGCCAGCCGCCTGGTGCATGAAGCGCCGAAAGTCTACGCGACGTTCCTGCTGTGGCTGCTGGCAGAGCTGTTCGAACAGTTGCCGGAGCGTGGCGATGCCGACAAGCCGTTGCTGGCGCTGTTCTTCGACGAGGCCCACTTGTTGTTCAACGGTACGCCCCAGGCATTGCGTGATCGTCTGGAGCAAGTCGTGAGGCTGATTCGTTCGAAAGGCGTGGGCGTGTATTTCGTCACCCAGTCGCCGGGTGACCTGCCGGATGATGTGCTGGCGCAGTTGGGCTTGCGCATCCAGCACGGTCTGCGTGCGTTCACCGCCAAGGAACAGAAGTCCCTGCGCGCGGTAGCCGATGGTTTCCGGCCGAACCCGGCGTTTGATGCGTTGTCGGTGCTGACCGAGCTCGGGATCGGGGAGGCGCTGGTCGGCACCCTGCAGGAAAAAGGCACGCCGGAAATGGTCCGGCGGGTGCTGGTGGCACCGCCGCAATCGCGGATCGGGCCTTTGACCGCCGCCGAGCGCACGGCGTTGATTGCCGGTTCACCTTTGCAAGGGCGTTATGACAAGCCGATTGACCGTGACTCGGCCTATGAGGTGCTGATGGGACGCAAGGGCCTGGCGCCTGAGCCTGAAGCGGAGCAGGGTAAACAGGAACCGAGCTTCACCGAACAGGCGGGAGAGTTCCTCGGCACCGCGGCAGGGAAGGCACTGAAATCGGCGATGCAACAGGCGGCGAACCAGATTGGCCGACAGTTGGTGCGCGGGTTGATGGGTTCGTTGCTAGGCAGCAAAAAACGCCGCTAGCTTGAGCGACCACAATCTAACTGTGGGAGCGGGCTTGCTCGCGAAGGGGGCATGTCAGTCAACGTTATGTTGTTTGACACACCGCCTTCGCGAGCAAGCCCGCTCCCACATGGGTTCTGTGTCAGGATTTGGATTTGGCGTGCGCCGCCAGTCGCTCCAGCGCTGCCCGCAAATTCGGGTCGCTGATCCCATCGGCCGTGGCCTGGATGGTCGCTGCCGCGTCGTTGGACAAATCCATGGTATGCCCGGCCGCACCTTGCTGAACGGTCGGCGGTTGAACTTTGAACAGGATCCGGGTCAGATTGGCGAACTCATCGAACATCTGCAATTGCCGCTGCAAACGCTTTTGCTGGTAACGCAGGCGAGTTGCCCAATGACCGTCGGTGACAATCAGCAACAAACTGCCTTCGCGCCAGGAAGCCACGTGGCAATGCTCGCGAGCGGCGGGTTGCAATTGGCTTTCGAGCAAACGTTGCAGATGACCCAGGCGTTGAGCGTGGCCGAGAATGGCCTTCAGCGGCTTGGCTTCGCGTAGTAGAACGGCAGGTACTTTGGCCGTAAGTGGGCGAAATGCCATGATCAGACACCTGAAGTAACAGAGGCGCCATGGTAGCAGAAAGCGCCGAGTGCACCCGCCCATTGCTTTTGTGGGCGCTTTACCCATTAAATCAACAACTAACTTCTGCCTTGAACGGCTTGAAGTTGAGCAAAACGCCCTTATTTTAAGTGAGCCCCGTCAAAGCGCTGTGCCAGCATCGTGGAATATCGCCACTTTCCTCTCCATCGTTTCCGGGTAGAATGCTCGTTCGCATGCGGCCATGAGGGCTGCACGGGCGACTCACGGGGCCGCCCTCCATCCCTTTAGTGTGGAAGATCCTGCCGATATGTTTGCGCCTTTGTTAAAGAAACTTTTTGGAAGCAAGAACGAGCGTGAAGTCAAACGCATGCTCAAGACGGTGCAACTCGTCAATGCCTTCGAAGAGCAAATGGTGGCCCTTTCGGACGATCAATTGCGTGCCAAGACAAGCGAGTTCAAGGCCCGCATCGCCAAAGGGGAATCCCTCGACAAACTGCTGCCAGAAGCCTTTGCGGTCGCCCGCGAAGCCGGCAAGCGTGTCATGGGCATGCGCCACTTCGATGTCCAGCTGATCGGCGGCATGACCTTGCATGAAGGCATGATCGCGGAAATGCGTACCGGTGAAGGCAAGACCCTGGTGGCAACACTGGGCGTTTACCTCAACGCGCTGTCCGGCAACGGCGTGCACGTTGTGACGGTGAACGACTACCTGGCCCGCCGTGACGCCAACTGGATGCGCCCGCTGTATGAATTCCTCGGCCTGACGGTCGGCGTTGTGACGCCGTTCCAGCCGCCGGAAGAGAAGCGCGCTGCCTACGCCGCCGACATCACCTACGGCACCAACAACGAATTCGGTTTCGATTACCTGCGCGACAATATGGCGTTCAGCATGGAAGAAAAATTCCAGCGCGAACTCAATTTTGCCGTGATCGACGAAGTCGACTCGATCCTCATCGACGAAGCCCGTACGCCGCTGATCATCTCCGGTCAGGCCGAAGACAGCTCCAAGCTGTACATCGAGGTCAACAAGCTGATCCCGCAGCTCAAGCTGCACGTTGAAGAAGTCGAAGGCGAAGTGACCCAGGCCGGTCACTTCACCGTCGACGAGAAGACCCGTCAGGTCGAACTCAACGAAGCCGGTCACCAGTACGTCGAAGAAACGCTGACCCGCATCGGCCTGCTGGCTGAAGGCGAGAGCCTGTACTCGGCCCACAACCTGAGCCTGCTGACTCACGTTTACGCCGGCCTGCGCGCGCACAAGCTGTTCCATCGCAACGTCGAATACATCGTGCAGGACGGTCAGGTCGTACTGGTCGACGAGCACACCGGCCGTACCATGCCGGGCCGCCGCTTGTCCGAAGGCCTGCACCAGGCCATCGAAGCCAAGGAAAACCTGAACATCCAGGCCGAAAGCCAGACGCTGGCGTCGACCACCTTCCAGAACTACTTCCGTCTGTACAACAAACTGTCCGGCATGACCGGTACGGCCGACACCGAAGCGTTCGAGTTCCACCAGATCTATGGCCTGCAGGTCATGGTGATTCCACCGAACAAGCCGCTGGCCCGTAAGGACTACAACGACCTGGTGTTCCTGACCGCCGACGAGAAATACGCGGCAATCGTGGCCGACATCAAGGAAAGCATGGCCGCGGGCCGTCCGGTCCTGGTCGGTACCGCCACTATCGAAACCTCCGAGCACATGTCCAGCCTGCTCGTGAAGGAAGGCATCGAACACAAGGTCCTGAACGCCAAGTTCCACGAAAAGGAAGCCGAGATCATTGCCCAGGCCGGTCGCCCGGGCGCGCTGACCATCGCCACCAACATGGCCGGTCGTGGTACCGACATCCTGTTGGGTGGTAACTGGGAAGTGGAAGTGGCTTCCCTGGAAAACCCGACCCCTGAGCAGATTGCCCAGATCAAGGCCGACTGGCAGAAACGTCACCAGCAAGTGCTCGAATCGGGCGGTTTGCAGGTGATTGCCTCCGAGCGCCATGAATCGCGCCGTATCGACAACCAGTTGCGTGGTCGTGCCGGTCGTCAGGGCGACGCCGGTTCCAGCCGTTTCTACCTGTCGCTGGAAGACAGCCTGATGCGCATCTTCGCCTCTGACCGGGTGAAAAACTTCATGAAGGCCCTGGGCATGCAGCCTGGCGAAGCGATCGAGCACCGCATGGTGACCAACGCTATCGAAAAGGCCCAGCGCAAGGTCGAAGGCCGCAACTTCGACATTCGCAAGCAACTGCTCGAGTTCGACGACGTCAACAACGAACAGCGTAAAGTGATCTATCACATGCGTAACACGTTGCTGGCCGCCGACAACATCGGTGAGACCATCGCTGACTTCCGTCAGGACGTGCTCGACGCCACCGTCAGCGCGCACATTCCTCCACAATCGCTGCCCGAGCAGTGGGACGTGGCCGGTCTGGAAGCCGCGTTGCAGAGCGATTTCGGTGTGGCGCTGCCAATCCAGCAGTGGCTCGACGAAGACGACCACCTGTACGAAGAAACCCTGCGCGAGAAACTGATGCAGGAACTGATCGCGGCGTACAACGAGAAAGAAGACCAGGCGGGCGCCGAAGCGTTGCGCACCTTCGAGAAGCAAATCGTTCTGCGCGTACTGGACGACCTGTGGAAAGACCACCTGTCGACCATGGATCACCTGCGCCACGGTATCCACTTGCGTGGCTATGCCCAGAAGAACCCGAAGCAGGAATACAAGCGCGAGTCCTTCACCCTGTTCTCCGAATTGCTGGATTCGATCAAGCGCGATTCGATCCGTGTGCTGTCCCACGTTCAGGTTCGTCGCGAAGACCCGATCGAAGAGGAGCAGCGCCTGCGTCAGGAAGCCGAGGCATTGGCCGCTCGCATGCAGTTCCTGCATGAAGAGGCTCCAGGCCTTGAACAGCCTGAAGTGTTGGGCGAAGAGGTCGATGTTGCCCTCGCTGCCGCGCCGGTTCGCAACGAGCAGAAGCTGGGTCGCAACGAGTTGTGCTACTGCGGTTCGGGCAAGAAGTTCAAGCATTGCCACGGGCAGATTCAGTAAAACCCGTTTCAATCGCTGAAATACCCGCGCCGCGACCGGCTTCTGCCGTCGCGGCGTTTTACCATTCGAACCACCGTTCTGCTGAAACGGTGCTGACATCATTTATAAAGGAGCGCATTCATGGCTGTTGGTCTTGGTCCTTTGCCAACGTTGCACCCGGTTGCCGGTTTTGAACTCGGTATCGCCTCGGCTGGCATCAAGCGCCCGGGGCGCAAGGATGTTGTGGTCATGCGCTGTGTTGAGGGCTCCACGGTTGCCGGCGTGTTCACCCTGAACGCCTTTTGCGCCGCACCGGTGATCCTGGCCAAGCAACGCGTACAAGGCCCTGTGCGTTATCTGTTGACCAACACCGGCAATGCCAACGCCGGCACGGGCGAACCTGGCCTGGCTGCCGCCGAGCGCACTTGCGCGAAACTGGCCGAGTTGACCGGTGTCGATGCCAGCCAGGTGCTGCCGTATTCCACCGGTGTGATCGGCGAGCCGCTGCCGGTCGAGAAAATCGAAGGCGCGCTGCAAGCGGCCCTCGATGACCTGTCGATCCACAACTGGGAAGCTGCCGCCACCGGCATCATGACCACCGACACCCTGCCAAAGGGCGCCAGTCGTCAGTTCCAGCACGACGGTGTGACCATCACCGTTACCGGCATCAGCAAAGGCGCCGGCATGATTCGCCCGAACATGGCGACCATGCTCGGCTACATCGCCACCGACGCCAAAGTCTCCCGCGATGTGCTGCAAAACCTGATGCTGGATGGCGCCAACAAGTCGTTCAACCGCATCACCATCGATGGTGATACCTCGACCAACGACTGCTGCATGCTGATCGCCACCGGTCAGGCTGCGCTGCCGGAAATCACCCGCGCCGAAGGCGAACTGTTTGCCAAACTCAAGCAAGCGGTGTTCGAAGTGTGCATGGACGTAGCCCAGGCCATCGTTCGTGACGGTGAAGGCGCGACCAAATTCGTCACTGTTGAAGTCAATGGTGGCGGCAACCACCAGGAATGCCTGGACGTTGGTTACACCGTGGCTCACTCGCCGCTGATCAAGACCGCGCTCTTCGCTTCCGACCCGAACTGGGGCCGCATCCTGGCCGCCGTCGGCCGTGCCGGTGTACCGAACCTGGACGTGAGCAAGATCGACGTATTCCTCGGCGACGTGTGCATCGCCAGCCGTGGTGCGCGCGCGGCGACCTACACCGAAGCCCAGGGCGCGGCGGTGATGCAGCAGGAAGAAATCACCATCCGTATCGAGTTGGGTCGTGGCGATTGCAGTGAAACCATCTGGACTACCGATCTGTCCCACGAGTACGTGAAGATCAACGCCGAGTACCGTACTTGATACACGGCTAAAGACCGAGTCGTCCCATTCGCGAGCAAGCCCGCTCCCACAGGAGATCTTCAGTGAACACAAAATGTGAGTACTGTCCGATCAACTGTGGGAGCGGGCTTGCTCGCGAAGGCTGACGACCAGACGCTGGATATTCTTGCTTGTTACCCTGACGAGAAGGCACCCCGAACATGAGCCTGCACCTGATCATCGGCGACAAACTGCTTTCTTCCTGGTCCCTGCGCGGGGCCCTGGCTCTGGATCTGACCGGCGCCTCCTACACCGAAGAACTGATCAAGCTGAATCAGCCGGACACCCGTGAGCGTCTGCTCAAGCATTCGCCAACCGGCAAGGTCCCGCTGCTGAAAACCGAACACGGTACCATCGCCGACTCCCTGGCGATTGCCGAATACCTGGCAGAACAGTTTCCCGACGCGAACCTGTGGCCCAAAGACACCGCCGCCCGTGCCCAGGCGCGTTCGGCGTGCGCGCAGATGCACAGTGGCTTTTTCGCCATGCGCGGCAACATGCCGTTCGACCTGAGCCATGACTCAGCGCTGTCGCCGGTCCCGGCCGATGTCCAGGCGGACATCGAGCGCATGTCAGCGTTGTGGGCGGAGTGCCGTGCTGTCGCGACAGAAACCGGACCGTACCTGTTTGGTCGTATCAGTCTGGCGGATGTGTTCTTTGCACCCATCGCCGTGCGCCTGCGCACCTATCGGGTGAAACTGTCCGCGGCTGATGAAGCCTATGTTGAAACCCTCTACCAATGGCCAGCGTTCAAGGCCTGGCAGAAGGCCGGACTGGAGGAAATCGAGCGGTGAAACGAGTTCATGTAGCCGCCGCCGTTATCCGTGATAACAACGGCAAGATCCTTATCGCCCGCCGTGCCGATACCCAGCACCAGGGTGGCCTGTGGGAGTTTCCCGGGGGCAAGGTCGAGGCCGACGAGTCGGTCGAAACCGCACTGGCCCGCGAACTCCATGAGGAACTGGGCATCGTGGTCGGCGCGGCGCGCCCGCTGATCAAGGTCCGGCACGATTACCCGGACAAGCAGGTGTTGCTGGATGTCTGGGAAGTCTCGGCGTTTAGCGGCGAGCCCCACGGTGCCGAGGGACAACCGCTGGCCTGGGTGACACCCCGCGACCTGTCGGATTATGAGTTCCCTGAAGCCAACCGGCCGATCGTCGCGGCCGCACGGTTACCCGAGCAGTACTTGATCACCCCGGAAGACCTGGAACCCCCCGCGTTGTTGCGTGGTATTCAGAAGGCCATTGCCGGCGGCGTCAAGCTGATCCAGTTGCGTGCACCGAACGGCTACGACCCGAAATACCGCGACCTGGCAGTGGATGCTGTGGGGCTGTGTGCCGGCAAGGCGCAATTGATGATCAAGGGGCCATTCGAATGGCTGGGCGACTTCCCGTCCGCCGGTTGGCACATTACCGCGGCGCAACTGCGCAAATACGCAGCGGCTGGCCGACCGCTTCCGGCATCGCGCTGGCTGGCGGCGTCTTGCCATAACGCTGAAGAGTTGGCGCTGGCCGAACAGATGGGGGTGGATTTCGTGACCCTGTCGCCGGTTCAACCGACCCTGACTCACCCTGGCGCCGAGCCGTTGGGTTGGGAGCAGGCATCGAGCCTGATCGAGGGCTTCAGCAAGCCGGTGTTCCTGCTCGGTGGTGTAGGTCCGTCGGAGGTCGAGAAAGCCTGGGCTGCGGGTGCGCAGGGGGTGGCGGGGATTCGGGCGTTTTGGCCTGATTCCCAGTGATGCAAATGACCTCATCGCGAGCAAGCTCGCTCCCACAGTAGATTTGTGGCGTTCACAAAACCTGTGGGAGCGGGCTTGCCCGCGAAGGGGCCCTGACAGGCGCCGATTAAACCTCAGGTTTCGCCGCAGGCTGCCAAAGTATCTCCGCCACTCCCTGACGCTTGGCAATCAACCGCGCCACAACAAACAACAAATCCGACAACCGATTGATGTACGCCAGGCCAACCCCGGCCAACGGTTCAATCGCGTTGAGCTGCTGACATCGCCGTTCTGCGCTGCGCGCCAGGCTGCGGCAGACATGGGCCTGGGCAATCAGCGTCGAGCCGCCGGGCAAGATGAAGTTTTCCAGCGGCCCCAGCTCTTCATTCCACAGATCGATCGCCGCTTCCAGTCGTTCGATTTCCGCTGCATTCAACGCCTGATACACCGGCATCGCCAGCTCGCCACCCAGATCAAATAACCGATGCTGGCAGGGGGCCAATACCTCGATCACTTCGTTCAAGTCCGGAAACTGACCCGTTTGCGCTGCCAACCCGGCCAGCAACACGCCCACCTGACTGTTCAGCGTATCGACTTCGCCAATGGCCTCGATCCGCGGGTGATCCTTGGGCACGCGACGACCATCGCCCAGCCCGGTCTCGCCTTTGTCGCCAGTGCGGGTGTAAATCTTCGACAAACGAAAGCCCATGGTTACCTCGATAGCAGATTGAGTTGTTGCGAGACAGGCGGCGTGCTCGCCAGGGGCAGGCGCAAGGTGAAGCAGGTGCCTTGGCCAAGCGTCGATTGCACTTCCATCTGCCCTTTGTGGTTATTGGTGACGATGAAGTACGACACCGACAGGCCAAGCCCGGTGCCCTGGCCGATTTCCTTGGTGGTGAAGAATGGTTCGAAGGTCCGTTTGCGCACGCTTTCGCTCATGCCGATGCCGTTGTCCTCGACCTGAATTTCCGCCCATGGCGGGTTGAGCCTGGTGCGCAGAATGATCCGTCCAGGCTCGCTGTCATCTTCGCGCTGGTGGATGGCTTGCGCAGCGTTTTTCAACAGGTTGAGCAGCACTTGCTCCAGTTCGTTGGCGGTGCCGGGGACCGGTCCCAGCGCGGGATCGAACTGACGAATGATGGCCTGGCCCTTGAAGTCGAAGCCGATCGCCAGGTCGAAATCGTTACCGGCGATCTCCACCGCCTGGTCGATCAGGGCGGGCAGGTCGCAAGGGGCCATCTGGCGGGTGCTGCGACGACTGAAGCTGAGCATGTGGGTGACGATTTTCGCCGCCCGGGCACCTGCCTGCTGGATGCCGTCGAGCAACTGTGGCACCTCGCGAACTTGCAGGTACTGGTTGACCGTCGTCAGTTCGATGCCGGCCTGTTCAGCCACTTCGAGGTTCTTCGGCAAATCGGGTGACAGGCGCCGGCGAATGTTTTGCACGTTGTGCAGGATCGCGCCCAGCGGGTTGTTGATCTCGTGGGCCATGCCGGCGGCCAGACCACCCACCGAAAGCATTTTCTCCGACTGCACCATCATCTCTTCCAGAGACAGGCGCTGGGTGATGTCATCGATCCGGATTACCACGCCACGCCCGGCACCGCCCATCAGCGGGTAGAAAGTCAGGGCGTAGTGGCGGGGCTCATCGTCCTTGAGCCAGGTGACACGTTCGATCTTGGCCACCGTATGCTGCTCGACCGTTTCCTTGAGTTGCGGCAAGAACGGCTTGAGCGGTTCGAAGGCGAGGAAGATAGGCTGGTTCAGGGCTTCATCGAGACGCGTGCCGGACAGGGCACTGGCCTCCTGGTTCCATTGCGTCACGTAGAGCTGTTCGTCGAGTGCGATCAGCGCCGACGGCATGGAGTCGATGATGCTGTTGAGGTAGTTCTGGAAACCGGTGAGCTTTTTCTCGATCTTGCTGCGCACCTGGACTTCGAGCTCCAGTTTGCGGTTGGTATGGCGGGTTTCCTCTGCCAGACCCTGGGCCTGGTCGTAGGCTGCCTGGGAGTCGTCCCTGGCCCGCTTGAGTTGCTGCTCCCTGGCCTCGATCCGCGAAAGCATGGTATTGAACGCCTCGGCGAGGCTGCCGATTTCATCGTGGTTTCCGCGCGAAGCACGCAGTGCATAGTTTTCTTCACGGGTTACCTGCCGGGACAATTCCTCGAGTTGGTGGATCGGCCGGGTAATCAAGCGCTTGATCTGGCGGGCAATGATCAGCCACAGCAGCACGCTGAAGATCAGAATCCCCAGGCTGGCCGTCAGGGTCCCGGTGTAGAACGCCACTGGCAGTTCGCTCGTGGCCACCAACAACAGGTGCCCTGGTGCCGCACCGGTGCGGGCCAGGGGGATGACCTGGTTGGTACGAAACTCGGTGGCCTGCCAGTCTTCGATATGCCGGAAACGCTTCGGCAGTTCCAGGTTGTCGCCATGCTGCAATTGCGCCAATCGCTCACCCTTTCCGTCATACAGGGCCGCCGCGCGCAACGGCGAATAGCTGTTGAGTTCATTGAGCAGGCGCTCGGCGCTTTGCGGTGACGCCAGGGCTTCGGAGGCCAGGGTCGGGTTGGATATCAGGCGGCCGATGGTCTGCAGAGCCTGGGGCGCCATGCTTTCCTGGGAGATGTAGTAGGCGGCACTGATAAAGGTCAGGTTGGCAACCAGCAGGACGGTGACCATCAGTACCAGCAGGGCGGCCAGCAGTTTCTGGCCGACGGGCAGGTTTTCAAGGCGCTGGCGCAATGGCATCGGATTCATCGCAGACAAGGAACAAGTGGCCAGCGTAGCCGCTGCTCAGTCGCTGGGCAATCCAAGGCTTTGCAGGCGAGCGATCAACCTTGCCTCAAGTTGATTGAGGTGAGGCAGGTTCAGTTGATGACGCCCGGCCACTTTGCAGGCGTAACCGAGCAGGTAGCTGATTTCCGTGCGGCGCTGGCTCGTGACGTCCTGATGCATCGAGGAGTAGTTGGCTGCGGTGGCGTGAATCACTCGTTCGACTTCCTGCTGCAGGTTTTCGGCGGCTGCCGGCTGACCACAACGCTCAAGCAACTCCGCCAGTTCGCCGCACAGGGTGGCGACCTCACATTGATGTTGCTGCAAACCGCCGTTGCGGCAATCGTGCAGCACCGTCAGCGGATTGATCGCACAGTTGAGGGCGAGTTTGCGCCACAGCCTGGTCAGAATCTCCGTGCTCCACTCGTGGGGAATGCCGGCAGCGCTCAGGTCATCGAGCCAGATCGGCGCCACCGGATGGCTCGCATCCCCCAGCCAGGTGAAACCATGCCCGGCAAACACCACGCGCCAATCGCCATCGCGGAAGGCACCTTCTGTGCTCGAGGCATAGATGCAGCGAGCCTGAGGAACCTGTGCGGCTACCGCGTCCTGACTGCCCAGGCCATTTTGCAACAGGATCAGTTCGGCGCCTGGGGCCAGGCGTGGCGCCAATCGAGCCACCGCACTTTCGGTATCGTAAGCTTTGCACGCCACCAGCAGGCGGTGGATCGGTTGCGGGCTGTCGGCTGTCTCGGCGGGCACGGCATAGTGTTGTGCCTCGCCGTGTTCCACCAGTGTCAATCCACCGGCCGCCTCATAGGCCTGCAGTCTCGCGGTGTCCCGCAGGATCAGCCTGACCGGCACGCCAGCCCGTGCCAGACGTGTCGTCCATAATGTGCCGAGGCTGCCGGCGCCCAGTACATGCCAGGTGGTGGACATCAGCTTTTTGCTCTGTTTAAGGCGTGCATCGGCAGCTCGCAGTGAATGATGGGAAAGACCCGTTATAATCAGCGCGGATTTTAACCGCAAGCCAGGCGTGCTCCATCAGTGCGCCTTTAAATTTGGAGAGATTACATGCCGTCGTTCGACGTGGTATCCGAACTGGACAAACACGAAGTCACCAACGCGGTCGAGAACGCCGTCAAGGAACTCGATCGTCGTTATGACCTGAAAGGCAAAGGCAGCTTCGAGTTCAAGGAAAAAGACCTGACCGTCAACCTGACCGCCGAAGCGGATTTCCAGCTCGAAGCGATGATTGAGATCCTCAAGCTGGCGCTGGTCAAGCGCAAAATCGACGTGCAGTGCCTTGAAGTCAAGGACGCGTTCGCGTCGGGCAAGCTGATGAAGCAGGACGCCGTCCTCAAGGAAGGCATCGACAAGGAGCTGGCGAAGAAAATCGTCGCTCATGTCAAAGATGCCAAGCTCAAGGTCCAGGCAGCCATTCAGGGCGAGCAGGTTCGCATCACCGGTAAAAAGCGTGATGACCTGCAAGAAGCCATTGCAGTGCTGCGGGCCAAAGAATTCGGTATGCCGCTGCAGTTCAACAACTTCCGCGACTGATCTTGAAAGCGGGAACCTCCTGGCGTTTGCGACGTCGCAGACCCCAGCAACGGCAGAAACGATTGAGCCCGTCGCGGTTAGATCTTTCTGCCGCTTTTTTTACGCATGCCGGGTAGCCGGAAAACAGGAGAATGTAGATGGACTTAAATGCCGAGGTAGACAATCTGGTCAAGGTATCCCAAAGCTGGATCCCGATGATCATGGAATACGGCAGCCGTGTACTGCTGGCGGTCATCACCCTGGCCATCGGCTGGTGGCTGATCAACAAGGTCACGAAAAAGCTCGGCGGCCTGATTGCATTACGTAATGCCGACCTGGCGCTGCAAGGCTTTATCAGCAGCCTGGCGAATATCATCCTCAAGATCCTGCTGGTCGTCAGCGTGGCCTCGATGATCGGTGTGGAAACCACTTCGTTTGTGGCGGCGATTGGTGCGGCAGGCCTGGCCATTGGCCTGGCCTTGCAGGGCAGCCTGGCGAACTTCGCCGGTGGCGTGCTGATTTTGCTGTTCCGTCCGTTTCGCATCGGCGACTGGATCGAGGCTCAGGGTATCGCCGGTACTGTCGACAGCATCCAGATTTTCCATACCGTACTGCGTACTGGTGACAACAAGACCATCATCGTGCCGAACGGCAATCTGTCGAATGGCATCATCACTAACACAAACCGTCAGCCGACTCGTAAAGTCGTGTTTGATGTAGGCGTTGATTACGAAGCGGACCTTCAGAAAGCCCGTGAAGTTTTACTGGAATTGGCCAGGGACCCGCGAGTATTGACAGATCCGGAACCACAGGCAGTTGTTTCTACCCTGGGTGACAGTTCGATCACGCTTTCGCTTCGTGTCTGGGTAAAGACTGCCGATTACTGGGATGTGTTGTTCATGTTCAACGAACTATCCCGTGATCGCCTGAGAGAGGCCGGCATCGATATTCCGTTTCCACAGCGGGTTATTCGTGTGGTTCAGGAGTCTGCGGTGCAGTAACAGGTCATTTGAACAATGTCTGACTCTTTGGTCAGGCATGTTCTGTAAGGGGCAGGTCGTTAAAGCAGTCAGGCGACAGCCAACAAAAAAGGCCCATCCGGAGATGGGCCTTTTGTTTTGTTACCGCAAACTAACTGGATGCGATTACAAAACCGACAGCGGGTAGTCGACGATGAAACGGAACTCTTTCACGTCGCCTTCACCTTCGTCAGCGTTAGCGAAGTGCCATGCTTGACGAATACGGAAGGAAAGATCTTTTGCCGGGCCAGACTGAACAACGTACTTGGCTTCGAAGTTGGTTTCGTTGTGCTTGCCGTCTGCACCGTAGATGCCTTCGTAAGCGCCGCCAACTGGAGCCTTGGTGCCGTCGATGTCCCAACCTTTAACGTAACGGGTCATGAAGCTCAGACCTGGAACGCCGTACTCAGCCATTTTCAGGTCGTAACGAACCTGGGCAGACTTCTCGTTCGGAGCGTTGAAGTCAGAGTACTGGATGGAGTTGGCGAGGAAGATCGAGTCGCCACCGCGGTTGTTTTTGCCCACGCCGATGTAGTCGAACGGAGTGTCACCGTTGATCTTCTGGAAGGCGAGGGTGATGGTGTGTGCTTTCATGAACGAGAAAGCGGCTGCCAGGGAGTAAGCGGTGTTGCTGATCTCGCCCGCTTTGGCGTCACCGGTATCTTTGGTGTTGTAGATGTTACCGTCCAGGTTCAGCGACTCATCGCCACCCAGCGGGATGGTGTAGTTCAGGTTGGCGTAGTACTGGTTCCAGATGTCTTCCAGCTTGGCGCCATACAGCGATGCCGACAGGTTGTCGGTGATGCCGTATTTACCACCGAAGTAGTCGATGCTGTTGGCTTCTACGCCAGCGTAGGTTGCAAACAGGCCGCCGTCACGGGCGTTGCGGTCCTGGCTGGTCGCCGAGTAGAAGTGACCGGCTTCGAGGTCAAGGTCTTTGACTTCGCTGCTCTGCAGCTGGATGCCGCTGGCAGTTTGAGGAAGGATACGGGAACCGCCAACTGCAAACACTGGAGCAGTGCTTGGCTGCATGTCGCCGACTTTCAGCTCGGTTTTGGATACGCGGAATTTAACTGCGCCGCCTGCTTTGCCCTGGCTGTCGTTGACTTCGCCATCGGCGTCGCGGCTCATGTTGCCGGTGCCGCCGGTGCCATCACCGCCGTCCAGTTTGATTGCCAGGTAACCGAATGCATCAACACCAACACCGATCAGGCCTTGGGTGTAACCGGAGCTGAAATTGCCCCAGATGCCTTGGGTCCAGTCTTTCTGGTCTCGGCCACCGTCTTTGTTATCACGGTTGAAGTAGTAGTTGCGAACCAGCAAGTTCAGCGTGCTGTCTTCAACAATACCTTTGGCTTCAGCCTGGTCACTTACGAAAGGGGCGGCCGTAGCCAATTGGGTACTGGCTGCTGCTGCAACTGCCAGTGCGATCATGCTCCACTTCATCACGCGCATCGTGATTTGCTCCTTTGGTTTTAGAAGAGTACTGCCGTCCCACCTGTTTTATTATCTGGGCGGCTCTTTCTTTTTGTGTCGGCGCAAACTTATATCACGCCGACAATGTTGGCGATACTTGCGCATCTAACCTTTCGCCTTCTTTACGACCCTGTCGCAAACAGCGTGGTAGATGTCGCAAATTTCCAGCTCCGACGCAACCGGGCGGACAACTTTAATGCTGTTTTTTGCGCCTTGTCGTCGGTAAAAAGAGTCCTGGTGAAACGTTTGAATCTCCATCGGGCTACCTTGCCACTGTTTTTTTTGCCTGAGGGCCTCCGCTTCCAGCGGGTGCGACTCGGGCGATGTTGGGTATGAATGCAACAAGCGTGCACAAAATCGTCTTTTTTTCGATTTTTTTCTTGTTGGCTGCCAGGTGCTGTAAAAACCTCATAAAACCGGGGGGTTCAAGCGCTTTTGGTTTGGGCTTGACGCCTTGCCTGACATCATGTTGCGGCCTTCTGGTCGACAGTCTGGCAACCAAAAATGTTACCGGTTCACCCCACCACTGAGTAAATGGCGGATGTCGAAGCGTTCAGCGTAGACCCACTGTGCGGTTTTGGTGCAAAAAATTTTAGCCCTGTACTGAATTCATCTCTGTCGGCCGCTTGCCTGAAGCGAACTTTTCCTTGTTGATCAGTCATTTCGGCGTTTGTTGCCTGTCGTTCGGTTCTGTAAAGGTGCGCGGCAGCGAAAATTGTCCCATTCGGGGGCGGCTGTCAGATTTCCACTGGCGCTCGTGGCTTCGATGCAAGGTTCGCCGTGAAGCCTGCGCCGTTCGCAGGTATGCTGCCGTCCGGTCGCTTGGTGCGCTGTCCCTCTGGATGGGCGCTAAGCTGAAAAATGATGGCCCGGCGGGAGTACGCGCAGTGTTCACTTTAGATCCACGACTTCAACAAGACACGTTACCGATCGGGGACTTTCCGCTCTGCCGGTTGCTGCTGTCCAACGATTCGAACTATCCCTGGTTCATCCTGGTACCTCGTCGCGAGGCTATCAGCGAGATATTTCAGTTGGATGTCGCAGAGCAGCAACAGCTTTGGCAGGAAACAACAGTGCTGTCGCAAGTGCTCAAGGACGCGTTCGATGCGGACAAGTTGAATGTGGCGGCGCTGGGCAATGTCGTGAGTCAGTTGCACATGCATGTGATTGTGCGCAAGCGCGAAGATGCCGCCTGGCCAGCGCCGGTTTGGGGTAAGCATCCGGCGAAACCCTACAGTTCGGAGCAGATCGCCGCGATTCGCGAACGTTTGCGCTTGATTTTGACCGATGAATTTACGTTTCTGGAGGGCTGAAGCATGAGCCTGGAAGAGCGCGTTACCGAGCTTGAAAGCCGTCTGGCGTTTCAGGATGACACCATCCAGGCGTTGAACGATGTGCTGGTGGCGCAGCAGCGGGTGGTCGAGCGCCTGCAGCTGCAAATGGCTGCGCTGCTCAAGCGGCAGGAGGAAATGGTCGGGCAGTTCGAGTCATTCGAAGAAGAGGCGCCGCCGCACTATTAAGAGTGTCGCAGGCATGAAAAAACCGCGGACAGCTCGGCTGTGCGCGGTTTTTTTTAGCCTTGAATCAGCGGCGCGGCAGTGCGGCGATCACATCTTCGGCTTGCAGGCCCTTGTCACGATTCATGACGGAGAACTCCACGCGCTGGCCTTCGACCAGGACACGGTGGCCTTCGCCGCGAATGGCTCGGAAGTGGACGAAGATATCGTCACCGGAGTCGCGGGAGATAAAGCCGAAGCCTTTGGATGTGTTGAACCACTTGACGGTGCCGGTATCGCGGTTGCTCATGTCGTAGCTTGGCGAGGTGGCGGCTGGTGACGACTTGTAGAAGCTGATGCCCAGGTGCAGGGTAACGGCGATCAGGGCAGCGACCAGGCTGAACAGTACGGCGGGTTGACCGGCGATGACGGGCATCGGTGCGATCAGCGTCAGGGTCTGCAGGACCACGCTCAGAACCAGCAGGGCGCTGACCAGGTTTTGCAGTTGGTGACGCGGGCCTTTGTTCCAGTAAGGGATGACAGGCGCAAGTGTGAGGTTGAGCAGACCGAAAAAGGCCAGGTACAGCGCGTCGGGTTGTTGCAGGTAAGGTAAGGCTTCGGATTGCAGGCTAGGGATGAAGGACAGCAGCAAGGCCGCTGCGCCTATCAACAGATGGACGATTTTCAACATTTTGATTAACTCACGTTAAGACAGCTCACAAGGAAGAGCTGATGGCGCACGGTTCGCTTCAAGATAATAAAGAGGCGTTGGACACGTACCCGGTATCAGCCTATGCGCCGAGCCCGGTAAAAATGGGCACTGGCGACACGCTGTCTATTTAACAGCAAAGCCGCAGGCTACTCAAATCAGGGCGTCCGGCGGCTCTTTTGGGAGGGGGATTTGCCGCGGGTTGCCCGAAGTTCCGGGGCTGCGGCACAACGGCGGGTTGTGCCAGGCACCTTGGAGTGTTGTTCGCGCTCTTCTTTCCTACGCCATTCCATAAGGTGCTTCTGAAGGGGGTATCGCTTCGCAGTGTGGGAAAATATCCGGAGTAGGACGTTCTCCAGGGTCTGCCAATAGTTGTTGGCTTATCCTACGTCGAGGGTCATGAAAGTCGTCTGGATATACCTTTGCACCTGCGTTTTTATTAGTCGACAGGCAGTTGCTCTTAAAAACCAGGATGGCAAAGGAGTGTCAGCGTTATGGTTTATGAAAGGCAGGAAGAGGGGCGATACGGTTCGCACAAGGATGTAAAGGTTGATCCGTTTGTTCGCGAGTTCGATATGGGGCTGGCGCAGCCCTTGTCCCGCTCCGTACGATTGAATGGCTTCGCCACCTGTTTGCGGCTCGAGCAGGTTTATTGGGATATTTTGGGGGGGATGGCGCGGGTCAATGGTTGCTCGGTCAACAACCTGTTGTCTCATGTGGATCGCGAAGTTCACTTGCGTCACGGCGGGGTAAGGAACTTCAGTGGATTGGTGCGGGTTGTCTGTGTCGTGCACAGTCTCAAGGAAGGGGGTTGCATCGCCACGGCCTAGTCTGGACGGCGAAAACAGCAGAGTGTCGGTCTGTGCAGTCTTACGGCTGCACAGGCCGCATTTAATGGATATAATCCCGCTCTTTGCCGCAAAACCCTGCGTTTGCGGTAGCAATCTGATCGCCGAGACAACCTCCATGCCGATGTACGATTATCAATGTGCTTCCTGTGGTCATCAGTTGGAAGCCATTCAAAAGATCAGCGATGCACCGCTGGTCGACTGCCCTGCCTGTCAGGCGCCAGAGCTTAAAAAGTTGCTGTCCATGCCGGGCTTCCGCCTCAGCGGCACGGGTTGGTACGAAACCGATTTCAAGACCGGTTCCAAGAAGAACCTGGCCGGCGGCGACAAAGCTGACTAAGGTCTGGAACCTGAGTTGAACGACACGCGTGCTCTTGCATCACCCGACGACTTTTTAAAAGGCGGGGCTGCTGCAGGATCTCCACCGAATTTCGAATTACGAGAAGTGAAACCACGACCATGATGCGCAGCCATTATTGCGGCCAACTGAACGAAAGCCTGGACGGCCAGGAAATTACCCTTTGCGGATGGGTCCACCGTCGCCGTGACCACGGTGGGGTGATTTTCCTCGATATCCGTGATCGTGATGGCTTGGCCCAGGTCGTGTTCGATCCGGACCGTGCTGAAACCTTCGCCGCTGCCGATCGCGTGCGCAGCGAGTACGTCGTGAAGATCACCGGCAAGGTTCGCCTGCGTCCGGCCGGCGCGACCAACGCCAACATGGCGTCGGGCATGATCGAAGTCCTGGGCTACGAGCTGGAAGTGCTGAACGAGTCGGAAACCCCGCCGTTCCCGCTGAACGAGTTCTCCGACGTCGGCGAAGAAACCCGCCTGCGCTATCGCTTCCTCGATCTGCGTCGCCCGGAAATGGCCGAGAAGCTGCGTCTGCGCTCGCGCATGACCACAAGCATCCGCCGCTTCCTGGACGAGAACGGCTTCCTCGACGTCGAGACGCCGATCCTGACCCGTGCCACCCCGGAAGGCGCACGCGACTACCTGGTGCCGAGCCGTACTCATGCCGGTTCGTTCTTCGCCTTGCCGCAATCGCCGCAGCTGTTCAAGCAACTGCTGATGGTGGCCGGCTTCGACCGTTACTACCAGATCGCCAAGTGCTTCCGTGACGAAGACCTGCGTGCCGACCGTCAGCCGGAATTCACCCAGATCGACATCGAGACCAGCTTCCTCGATGAAAAAGAGATCATGGGCCTGACCGAGCAAATGATCCGCAACCTGTTCAAGGAAGTGCTGGGCCTGGAATTCGGCGAGTTCCCGCACATGACCTTCGAAGAAGCCATGCGCCGCTACGGTTCCGACAAGCCAGACCTGCGTAACCCGCTGGAACTGGTGGACGTGGCCGATCAGCTCAAGGAAGTCGACTTCAAGGTGTTCAGCGGCCCGGCCAACGACCCGAAATGCCGTATCGCCGCCTTGCGCGTACCTGGCGGGGCGAGCATGCCGCGCAAGCAGATCGACGACTACACCAAGTTTGTCGGCATCTACGGTGCCAAGGGCCTGGCGTACATCAAGGTCAACGAGCGTGCCAAGGGCGTTGAAGGCCTGCAGTCGCCAATCGTGAAGAACATCCCTGAAGACAACCTCAACGTGATCCTCGATCGCGTCGGTGCGGTCGACGGCGATATCGTGTTCTTCGGCGCCGACAAGGCGAAGATCGTCAGCGAAGCCCTGGGCGCGCTGCGGATCAAGCTTGGCCACGACCTGGACCTGCTGACCTGCAAGTGGGCACCAATGTGGGTCGTCGACTTCCCGATGTTTGAAGAAAACGACGACGGCAGCTTCACCGCCTTGCACCACCCGTTCACCGCGCCGAAGTGCACCCCGCAAGAGCTGGAGGCCAACCCGGCTGCCGCTCTGTCCCGTGCCTATGACATGGTATTGAACGGTACCGAACTGGGTGGCGGTTCGATCCGTATCCACCGTAAAGAGATGCAGCAGTCGGTATTCCGTCTGTTGGGCATCAACGAAGCGGAACAGGAAGAGAAATTCGGCTTCCTGCTCGATGCCCTGAAATACGGCGCGCCGCCGCACGGTGGCCTGGCCTTCGGTCTGGACCGTCTGGTCATGCTGATGACCGGCGCCCAGTCGATCCGTGAAGTGATCGCCTTCCCGAAAACCCAGAGCGCGGCGGATGTCATGACTCAGGCGCCGGGCCAGGTGGATGCCAAGGCATTGCGCGAGCTGCACATTCGTCTGCGCGAAACGCCTAAGGCCGAGTAAGGCTGACCTGAAGGGCGCATCTGTGGATGCGCCCTTTCCTTTATAGGCAGAGCAGTTCAAGATTTTTGTTTGCCGGCCGGCGCAATGCAGCGCGGCGGGCAATGTTTCAAAGAGAATTCGGAGCGAGTTATGGCAGGTCATTCCAAGTGGGCGAACATCAAGCACCGCAAAGAACGTCAGGATGCCAAGAGGGGCAAGATCTTCACCAAGTGGATTCGTGAGCTGACCGTCGCTGCCCGTCAGGGTGGTGGTGATCCGGGCTCCAATCCGCGTCTGCGCCTGGCCCTGGACAAGGCCCTGGGTGCGAACATGAGCCGTGACATCATCGATCGTGCCGTCGCCCGCGGAACCGGCGCTGCCGACACGGACGACGTGGTCGAACTGACCTACGAAGGTTACGGTCCGGGCGGCGTGGCGGTGATGGTCGAATGCATGACCGACAACCGTAATCGCACCGCAGCCGCTGTTCGTCACGCGTTCAGCAAGTGCGGTGGCAACCTGGGGACTGACGGTTCTGTGGCCTATCTGTTCGAGCGCAAGGGGCAGATCTCCTTCGCTGCCGGCGTTGACGAAGACGCACTGATGGAAGCCGCCATGGAAGCCGACGCCGATGACGTGGTGACCAACGAAGACGGTTCGATCGACGTTTTCACCTCGTTTGCCGGGTTCTATTCCGTGCGTAACGCACTGGAAGCGGCGGGCTTCAAGGGTGACGACGCGGAAATCGTCATGTTGCCGACCACCAGCGCCGAGCTCGATCTTGAAGGTGCGGAGAAAGTCCTCAAGCTGATCGATATGCTCGAAGACCTGGATGACGTGCAAAACGTCTATTCCAACGCGGAGATTCCGGAGTCGGTGGCCGCACAGCTCGGCTAAAGGGCAACAATGTCCCATGTGGGAGCGGGCTTGCTCGCGAAAGCGGTTTAATATTCAGCAACGATGTTGTCTGATAGTCCGCATTCGCGAGCAAGCCCGCTCCCACATTTATTTTTCGCTGAGCTGAAGATCGTGTTTTTTCTTAACCCGCAGGCGTTATGACTTTAATTCTTGGTATCGACCCCGGTTCGCGCATCACCGGTTACGGTGTGGTTCGCGATACCGGCCGTGGCTGTGAGTACGTTGCCTCCGGTTGTATCCGCACCGGTGCCGGCGAGTTGCATGAGCGACTGCAGATTGTCTACCGCGGGGTGCGGGAGATCATTCAGACTTACCACCCGGTGACCATGGGGATCGAAAAGGTGTTCATGGCCCGTAACGCCGATTCCGCCCTGAAACTGGGGCAGGCCCGTGGTGCCGCGATCGTGGCGGGAGCCGAGGAAAGCCTGGAAATTGCCGAATACACTGCAACCCAGGTCAAGCAGGCGGTCGTCGGCACCGGTGCGGCCAACAAGGAACAGGTGCAGATGATGGTCATGCACATGCTCAAACTCACCAGCAAACCGCAGATCGATGCTTCGGATGCCCTGGCCATTGCCATCTGCCACGCTCATACCCGTTCCAGTCTGTTGCCCCATGGTCTGGGAGCTGCACGCAGTCGTGGCGGGCGCCTGCGTCTCTGATAGCATCAGCAATCATTTTCATGGAGTGAGGGCATTCCGCCTGTGTTGTCGGCGGTATTCCTCGCTCTATCAGTCGCTGGCCATGAGCTGGCCAACGCTCAAGGATTTGTAACGTGATTGGACGTTTGCGCGGCACCCTGGCTGAGAAGCAGCCTCCCCATCTGATCCTGGATGTAAATGGCCTGGGCTATGAACTTGAAGTGCCCATGACGACCCTTTACCGCTTGCCGTCGGTCGGTGAGCCGCTAACCTTGCACACGCATTTGGTCGTGCGCGAAGACGCACAGTTACTCTATGGTTTTGTCGGCAAGCGTGAGCGCGATTTTTTTCGTGAATTGATCCGCCTCAATGGCGTCGGGCCGAAACTGGCCCTGGCCTTGATGTCGAGCCTGGAAGTCGACGAACTGGTTCGTTGTGTACAGTCACAGGACACGTCGGCGCTGACCAAGGTCCCGGGCGTCGGCAAGAAAACCGCCGAGCGTTTGCTGGTGGAACTCAAGGATCGCTTCAAGGCCTGGGAAACCGTACCGGCCATGTTCGCCCTGGT
Organism: Pseudomonas sp. BF-R-30; assembly: GCF_019956175.1. Lineage (NCBI taxonomy): Bacteria > Pseudomonadati > Pseudomonadota > Gammaproteobacteria > Pseudomonadales > Pseudomonadaceae > Pseudomonas > Pseudomonas sp. BF-R-30. Next base: position 31,570 of record NZ_JAHBDE010000041.1, read on the forward strand.
GCCGAACCAGCCGGACGGTCCGGCCCCGGTGAACACTGCCGAGACTGACGCCGTCAGCGCCTTGATTTCCCTGGGCTACAAGCCCCAGGAAGCGAGCAAGGCGGTGTCTGCGATCAAGGAGAAAGATTTGAGCAGTGAAGACATGATCCGCCGCGCCTTGAAGGGAATGATCTAAGTGATTGAAGCTGATCGTCTGATCGCTGCCACGCACAGTCCGCGTGAGCGCGAAGAAGTCCAGGACCGAGCCATTCGCCCGGTCAGCCTGGCCGAGTACATTGGCCAACCGACCGTTCGCGAGCAGATGGAATTGTTCATTCAGGCTGCGCGCGGTCGTAATGAATCCCTGGATCACACGCTGATCTTCGGGCCGCCCGGCCTGGGCAAGACCACCCTCGCCAACATCATCGCCCAGGAAATGGGCGTGTCGATCAAGAGCACCTCGGGGCCGGTGCTGGAGCGCCCCGGTGACCTGGCGGCGCTGTTGACCAACCTTGAACCCCACGATGTGCTGTTTATCGACGAGATCCATCGCCTGTCGCCCATCGTTGAAGAGGTGCTGTACCCGGCCATGGAGGATTTCCAGCTCGACATCATGATCGGCGAAGGTCCGGCCGCGCGTTCGATCAAGCTGGATCTGCCGCCGTTCACCCTGGTGGGCGCAACGACGCGGGCGGGGATGCTCACCAACCCGTTGCGTGACCGTTTCGGCATCGTTCAGCGTCTTGAGTTCTACAATAACGCCGACTTGTCGACGATTGTCAGTCGTTCGGCGAGCATCCTCGGTTTGCCGCTGGATCCGGAAGGCGCCTTCGAAATCGCCCGCCGTGCCCGTGGCACGCCACGGATCGCCAACAGGCTGCTGCGCCGGGTGCGTGATTTCGCCGAAGTTCGCGCCAAGGGGCATATCACCAAGCCGATTGCCGACCTGGCGCTGAACCTGCTGGACGTCGACGAACGTGGCTTCGATCACCAGGACCGGCGTCTGTTGTTGACCATGATCGAGAAGTTCGACGGCGGGCCAGTCGGGGTCGACAGCCTGGCTGCCGCCATCAGTGAAGAGCGTCACACAATCGAAGACGTGCTGGAGCCTTACCTGATCCAGCAGGGTTACATCATGCGCACGCCACGGGGGCGGGTGGTGACGCGGCATGCCTACCTGCATTTCGGCTTAAACATTCCGTCACGATTGGGCGAAATGCCCGTGGTAGACGAGTTTCTTGAAGCCGCTGACGATTAATTAACATTGCGTGCTGATTTTTTCGGGCAATGTAGGGTCCCAGGACCGTACTTTCACGTGAAAGCCGCAGAACAATGAAAAACAGTTGCCATGCCGGATTGGCAACCTGAGGAGTAAGCACTAGAGTATGCGCGCGCAAAACGGGCTTGAGCCTTTCGCACATCGTTGTCGCGTTTATTACGAGGACACCGATGCGGGCGGCATCGTGTATTACGTTAATTACCTCAAGTTTATGGAACGGGCTCGAACCGAGCGGCTACGAGATCTGGGCTTTGCCCAATCGCAGCTGGCAGGGGAGGACCTGTTGTTCGTCGTGCATTCCAGCGAAGCGCGCTACCACGCGCCGGCGCGACTGGATGACGAGCTGCTGGTAAGCGCTGAAGTAATCGAATTGAACCGTGCCAGCCTGCGCTTCAAGCAGCAGGTCAGGCGAGCAACGGATAATGCACTGCTCTGCGAAGGGCAGTTTCTGGTGGCCTGTGTGCGCACTGAAAGTTTAAAACCCCGGGCCATTCCCGAAGCTCTACGAGCGGCCTTTGCCGACGTGAGCGGCGCGGGTACACACTCAAAGCAGGAGATAAAGCGTGGAAGCTAACGTCGTCGACCATTCCTCCATGTGGAGCCTGGTCAGCAATGCCAGTATCGTAGTGCAACTGGTAATGCTGATCCTGGTAGCCGCATCGGTGACCTCGTGGATCATGATCTTTCAGCGCAGCAACCTGCTGCGCGCCGGTCGACGTGCCCTGGAGAGCTTTGAAGAGCGCTTCTGGTCGGGTATCGACCTGTCCAAGCTGTACCGTCAGGCCGGAAGCAATCCGGACCCTGATTCTGGTGTCGAACAAATCTTCCGTGCCGGTTTCAAGGAGTTCTCCCGTCTGCGCCAGCAGTCAGGCGTTGATCCGGAAGCGGTCATGGAAGGCGTGGCGCGTGCCATGCGCGTTGCCATTTCCCGTGAAGAAGAAAAGCTTGAGCAGAGCCTGCCCTTCCTGGCCACCGTTGGTTCCGTCAGCCCGTACATCGGTCTGTTCGGTACGGTCTGGGGGATCATGAACTCCTTCCGCGGTCTGGCGACCGCCCAGCAAGCGACCCTGGCCACTGTGGCCCCGGGTATCGCCGAAGCACTGATTGCCACCGCGATCGGTCTGTTCGCTGCCATTCCAGCCGTTATCGCTTACAACCGTTTTGCTGCGCGCAGTGAAACCCTGCTGGGCCGCTACTACACCTTCGCCGACGAGTTCCAGGCGATCCTGCACCGCAAAGTGCACACCAGCGAAGAATAAGCAGGTAATTTCCAATGGCTTTAATCGCTCGAGCTCGCAAAAAGCGCAAGCCGGTCGCCGAGATGAACGTAGTGCCTTACATCGACGTGATGTTGGTACTGCTGGTCATCTTCATGGTGACCGCGCCGATGCTCAATCAAGGCGTGAAAGTTGATCTGCCCAAGGTTTCCAGCGAAGCCTTGCCGCAGGACAACAACACCCAGGTCCTGACCATTTCCATCAAATCCGACAAGACCTACTACTGGAACCTTGGTAGCGAAGTCGACACCGAAAAACAGCAGGATCGGGCCATGACCCTGCCGCAGATGACTGACGCGGTGACCAAGATCATTCGCGTCGGCAACGAAGGCGGCAAGCGTACCCAGGTCTTCATTCGCGGCGACAAGAGTGTCGATTACGGCTCCGTAATGGGCGCCATGGGCGGGTTGCAGAAAGCCGGGGTCGGTAATGTTGGCTTGATTACCGAGGCGCCCTGATGCAGCAACAGCGAGAGCCGTCCGCCTCGGAAAGCTACTTCTGGCCTAGTGTCTGGGCGATTGGCTTGCACGTGCTGGTGTTCGGCATGCTGTTCGTCAGCTTTGCCTTTACCCCGGAACTGCCGCCGGCCAAGCCGATTGTCCAGGCGACCTTGTACCAGCTGAAATCGAAAAGTCGGGCCACCACCCAGACCAATCAGAAGATTGCCGGTGAGGCGCAGAAATCTGCTGCGCGTCAGACCGAAGTCGAGCAGATGGAACAGAAAAAGGTCGAGCAGGAAGCGGTGAAGGCTGCGGAACAAAAGAAAGAAGAGGCTGCTCAAAAGGCCGAAGAAGCCAAGAAGGCCGACGAGGCGAAGAAAGCGGACGAGGCGAAAAAGGCTGATGAAGCCAAGAAAGCCGACGATGCGAAGAAAACCGCGGAAGCCAAGAAGGCAGAAGAGAAACAATTGGCTGATATAGCCAAGAAGAAAGCTGAAGAAGAAGCCAAGAAGGCTGCTGAAGAAGAGGCCAAGAAAGCGGCCGCTGAAGAAGCCAAGAAAAAGATCGTCGAAGACGCGAAGAAGAAAGCCGCGGAAGACGCCAAGAAGAAAGCTGAAGCTGAAGAGGCGAAGAAGAAAGTCGCCGAGGAAGCGAAGAAGAAAGCTGCTGCCGATGCTGCGAAGAAGAAATCGCAGGATGCGGCGCGTAAATCCGCCGAAGACAAAAAGGCCCAGGCCCTGGCAGATTTGCTTTCAGACACGCCGCAGCGTCAGCAGGCCTTGGCCGATGAGCAGGGCGACGAAGTCGCCGGCAGTTTCGATGACCTGATTCGTGCGCGTGCAGCGGAAGGCTGGGCTCGTCCACCTTCGGCACGCAAAGGCATGACGGTCGTGTTGCAAATCGGCATGTTGCCGGACGGTACGGTGACTTCGGTCAGCGTGTCCAAGTCCAGTGGCGACGGTCCGTTTGACGCATCGGCTGTTGCAGCGGTGAAGAATATTGGACGTTTGACAGAAATGCAGGGAATGAAGCCGAGTGATTTCGCTCCGTATCGTTCATTCAAGATGACATTCACACCTGAGGATCTAGCCTTGTGAGAAACCTTCTTCGAGGAATGCTGGTCGTTATCTGCTGCATGGCAGGGATGGCGATGGCAGATGAGAAAAACATTCTGGTTACCAGCGGCAGCGATCGGGCGACCCCGATCGCAGTCGTGCCGTTCGGCTTCCAGGGCGGTAGCGTACTGCCGGACGACATGGCGGAAATCATCGGTAACGACCTGCGCAACTCGGGTTACTACTCGCCGCTTCCAAAGCAGAACATGATCAGCCAGCCGAGCCAGGCCAGCGAAATCATCTTCCGTGACTTCAAGGCGCTGGGTGCCCAGTACGTCATGGTCGGCAGCATTGTGCCGGCGGGCGGTCGCCTGCAGGTGCAATACGCACTGTTCAACGTGGCCACCGAGCAGCAAGTGCTGACCGGCAGCGTGTCCGGCGGCGTCGATCAGTTGCGCGACATGGCGCACTACATCTCCGACCAGTCGTTCGAAAAACTCACGGGTATCAAGGGTGCCTTCTCGACTCGCCTGCTGTACGTAACGGCCGAGCGTTTCTCCGAGAACAACACTCGCTACACCCTGCAACGTTCGGACTACGACGGTGCTCGCGCCGTGACCCTGCTGCAGTCGCGCGAGCCGATCCTGTCGCCGCGTTTCGCGCCGGATGGCAAGCGCATCGCTTATGTCTCCTTCGAGCAGAAGCGTCCACGCATCTTCATGCAGAACATCGACACCGGTCGCCGTGAACAGATCACCAACTTCGAAGGCCTGAACGGTGCGCCAGCCTGGTCGCCGGATGGCAATCGCCTGGCGTTCGTACTGTCGAAAGACGGCAACCCGGACATCTATGTGATGAACCTGGGTTCGCGTCAGATCAGCCGCGTCACCAACGGTCCTGGCATCAACACCGAACCGTTCTGGGGCAAGGATGGCTCGACCATCTACTTCACTTCCGACCGTGGCGGCAAACCGCAGATCTACAAGACCAGTGCCGGTGGTGGCGGTGCCGAACGCGTGACTTTCGTCGGTAACTACAACGCCAACCCTAAACTGTCGGCCGATGAAAAGACGCTTGTCATGATTCACCGTCAGGATGGCTTCACCAATTTCAAGGTGGCGGCCCAGGATTTGCAGCGCGGTAGTGTAAAAATCCTCACTGATAGCACTCTGGACGAGTCGCCTACTGTCGCGCCCAACGGCACCATGGTAATCTACGCCACCCGCCAGCAGGGCCGGGGAGTCTTGATGCTCGTGTCCATCAATGGACGCGTAAGGCTCCCGCTTCCTACCGCACAAGGCGAAGTCAGAGAACCTTCCTGGTCCCCTTACCTGAACTGACGCGGCGCTATACGTTGTACTTAACACACTGGGGTTCATTAGGAGTTTCACGATGGAAATGCTGAAGTTTGGTAAATTTGCTGCGCTGGCACTGGCCATGGCTGTAGCTGTAGGTTGCTCGTCCAAAGGCGGCGACAATGCCGGTGAAGGCGCGGTAGATCCAAACGCTGGTTACGGCGCAAACACTGGTGCAGTTGACGGCTCCCTGAGCGAAGAAGCTGCTCTGCGCGCTATCACCACTTTCTACTTCGAATACGACAGTTCGGACCTGAAGCCAGAAGCCATGCGCGCTCTGGACGTTCACGCCAAAGACCTGAAAGCAAACGGCGCTCGCGTTGTTCTGGAAGGCAACACCGACGAACGTGGTACTCGTGAGTACAACATGGCACTGGGCGAGCGTCGTGCGAAAGCCGTTCAGCGCTACCTGGTACTGCAAGGTGTTTCCCCAGCTCAGCTGGAACTGGTTTCCTACGGCGAAGAGCGTCCAGTTGCTACCGGCAACGACGAGCAGTCCTGGGCTCAAAACCGTCGCGTCGAACTGCGTAAGTAATTCGTCATGCGAACGTGCCGTCGTGCTGTAACTGTTCTGGCTCTCAGCCTCGCGCCGCTTGCGGTGTGGGCTGCGGTTCCTGTGGTCGATAACGACTCCGGCTATAACAATAGCGGGAGCAGTTATCCGCCTGCAGGTTACGGTACGAACGGCGCCTATGCCGGGGGAGGGGTTTCGGCCCCTGTCTCGGCACAGGGCGAGCTGTTCAACCAACTGCAATCAATGCAGCAACAGATCGAGCGCCAGCAAGGTGCGATTGAAGTTCTGCAAAATGATGTAGCGCGCATGAAGCAGGAAAACCTGGAGCGATATCAGGATCTTGATCGGCGCATAGGAACCGGCGTTGCACCAGCCGCGACTCCTGAAAATTCTTCCACCGGTGGCGATTTGAACGCCCCCGGTGCAGCAGCAGGTGCAGGGGCAGCTGCCGCCCAGGCACCGGCCGCTGGTAGCGAACCGGCGGATCCGGCGAAGGAAAAGCTCTACTACGATGCTGCCTTCGACCTGATCAAAGCCAAGGATTTCGACAAGGCCAGTCAGGCTTTTGCCGCATTCCTGCGCAAATACCCGAACAGCCAGTACGCGGGCAACGCCCAATACTGGTTGGGCGAAGTGAACCTGGCCAAAGGCGATCTGCAGGGCGCAGGTCAGGCATTTGCCAAGGTTTCGCAGTTGTATCCCAAGCACGCCAAAGTGCCGGACTCGCTGTACAAGCTCGCTGATGTAGAGCGCCGCTTGGGGCATACCGACCGAGTCAAAGGCATTCTGCAGCAGGTGGTTTCCCAGTATCCGGGCACTTCCGCCGCTCAGTTGGCCCAGCGCGATCTGCAAAAAATGTAAGCCTGCTTGACCCGTTTCAAAGAAACCCGCGCTTGTCGCGGGTTTTTTCGTTAGAATTCACGCCCTTTTTATGAAACACGCTTTTGGGGGCCTGCGCTTTGCCGGGGTTCCTTCAAGTGCCTGACGGAGGCGGACAGCCTGTTTAGCTGTTACGCCCGTGGCGACTATGCAAGACACATTGAGAATCACCGAAGTTTTCTACTCGTTGCAGGGTGAAACGCGGACTGCCGGCCTGCCCACTGTTTTTGTGCGCCTGACCGGTTGCCCTCTGCGTTGCCAATACTGCGACAGCGCCTACGCGTTCACCGGCGGGACCATTCGCACGCTCGACGACATCCTCGAGCAGGTCGCAGGATTTCGCCCGCGTTACGTCTGCGTCACGGGCGGCGAGCCCCTGGCACAGCCCAACGCCATTCCCTTGCTCAAGCGCTTGTGTGACGCCGGTTACGAAGTGTCACTGGAAACCAGTGGCTCCATCGATATCTCGGCAGTAGATTCCCGGGTCAGTCGCGTTGTCGACCTGAAAACCCCGGGTTCGAAAGAAGCGCACCGCAACCGCTACGAAAACATCGAGCTGCTCACGCCCAACGATCAGGTGAAGTTTGTCATCTGCTCGCGAGAGGACTATGACTGGTCCGTTTCCAAGCTGATCCAGTACGGTCTGGACCGGCGTGCCGGTGAAGTCCTGTTCTCGCCAAGTCACCATGATCTCAATGCCCGGGATCTGGCGGACTGGGTGGTGGCGGACAACCTGCCAGTGCGTTTGCAATTGCAGCTGCATAAATATCTATGGAATGACGAGCCGGGGCGCTGAAATGACTGAACAACTCAATACTGCTGAAAAACGTGCGGTCATCCTGCTGTCCGGTGGCCTGGACTCGGCGACCGTCGTGGCCATGGCGCGCGCCGAAGGCTACAGCTGCTACACCATGAGCTTCGACTACGGCCAGCGCTCTCACGCCGAACTGTACGCCGCCGAGCGTGTGGCGCGGGACCTGGGTGTGGTCGAGCACAAGGTGATAGGCCTGAACCTGAACGGCATGGGCGGCTCGGCCCTGACCGACAGCAGCATCGATATTCCAGAGGAGCTCGGTGAAGGCATTCCCGTGACTTACGTGCCTGCGCGTAACACGGTGTTCCTGTCCCTGGCGCTGGGCTGGGCAGAAGTACTCGGCGCACGGGACATCTTCATCGGCGTCAACGCCGTGGATTACTCCGGTTACCCGGACTGCCGTCCCGAGTTCATCGAGTCGTTCGAGCGCATGGCCAACCTGGCAACCAAAGCCGGCGTTGAAGGCAATGGCTTCCGTATTCAGGCACCGCTGCAAAACCTCAGCAAGGCGCAAATCGTCCAGGCGGGCGTGAAGCTTGGCGTGAACTACGGGCTGACCGTTTCCTGCTATCAGGCCGACGATGAAGGCCGTGCGTGCGGCAAGTGCGACAGCTGCCGACTGCGTGCGGAAGGCTTTGCAGCGGCCGGAATCAGCGATCCAACCCCTTATTTTTGATTTATTTCAAAATAGGTGTTGAATAGTCCTTAAAAATCAGTATTATACGCGCCACCACACAGCGGGTCGTTAGCTCAGTTGGTAGAGCAGTTGGCTTTTAACCAATTGGTCGTAGGTTCGAATCCCACACGACCCACCATTTTTGGCGGTTTAGAAAATCCGGAAGGCCCACGCAAGTGAGGATTTCCGGGTTTTTTTTTGCCCGCAAGAACGTGCCCTTGCCACCGCTGCATTGGGCTAGTCACTCGTTGCAATGAAGGCGTCCAATGCTTGAAGCGTCTCGGCCGGGCGTTCGACCATCGGCAGGTGGTTGCACCCTTCAAGGATGACCGAGTCGTTCGCTGAACTGGCAGGAAGACCGTTGCGCAACGTGTCCAGCGCCGAGACATCAATCACTTTATCCTCGCGACACCAGATGCCGAGTACCGGCATGTTCAATTTTGTCAGCCGGTGGTCGAGGGCGAGCCATTGCGAGGAGGGGCGAATCTGCGCCAGGGTGGATTCGATAAACGCTCGCTGTGCGCGGTTGGCAAGGATTGCTTCCTGCACTTGTCGGTCAGACATCTGTGGAGGGTTCAGATAGACGAGGCGGGCAGTGCGTTCGACGCCTGCACGATCGTCGTAGATAAATGGATTGCCTCCAGCATTCAATTCCCGCATGAAATCATTGTCTTTGAAGCTCAGCCCCAGCGCGCCTACCAATACCAGCCGGCTGACGCGCTGCGGTTGATCGGCTGCATACACGCCGGCGATGGCTCCACCCATTGAATGCCCGATGAGGGTGATGTTCTCGGCTTCGAGCGCCAGGATAAAGTCACGGAGCCGAGTCGCTTGCGCTTCGATGTCGTAGTTGGAATGGTCATTGTCAGTGGAGGCTCCCCAGCCCGGGAGGTCGGGGATGATGACGTGGAAACGCGAACTCAATGCCTTGCCAGGTTCGAACCAGACTTGCTTGCTTGATGAAAACCCGTGGATCAGGATCACCGTTGGCCCCTGCCGCTCGCTTTCGTAATACGACCAGGTGCTGTTGCCTGCCTGGATCAGGCGCGCGCAGAGGGGTGGGGTTTCACAATGCCGGGTTGTCGCGGCTGGATTCAGATCAGCGCCCGCCAGGACGAGTGTTGAAGACATCAGCCATACCGTGAGCAGCAAGGTTGAGGCGGTCATGATTTTGATCAGGCGTTGGATCGACATGTGTTCAGTCCTTTGGTTGTTCCAGTTTCGGTTGGGCGGTTTCCTTTAATCGGCGTCACCCTTCTATCCGCCCTTGCGCAGGTTAGTGGCAAAGCCATTCAGGTTTTGTGCGATAACTGCAACGGCGAATGTTTTTCCCGAAGGATCAAGGCCATAGGCTTTGTATCAGGGCGCGTCTATTCATCACCCTGGTCAGAATCATCTTTTGCATCCATCGGATATTCTGTAGCCTTGCGCAGCTTCAAGGCTGTCCGTGCCTGATGAATACTCACTTTCCCGGCGGTACCCCGTAGGGTCCGGAGCCGGGTGTATACTCGACTTTCGCGCGAATGCGCCTGCAGGTCTTGCGAACATGACGCAAATTTCCGAACGCCTTCTGGTTCAAGCCCACCTCGACGCCAAACAGCCCAAGCCGCTGACTGCCGATGAAGAGGCTTATTACCGTGCTGCCATCGCTGCCGAGCTCAAGGCTCAGGACGCGGTGCTGGTGGCCCACTTCTATTGTGACCCTGTCATTCAGGCGCTGGCCGAAGAGACGGGCGGTTGTGTTTCCGACTCGCTGGAAATGGCCCGTTTCGGCAACGCCCATCCGGCCAAGACCGTGGTTGTCGCCGGCGTGAAGTTCATGGGTGAGACTGCCAAGATCCTCAACCCGGAAAAACGCGTGCTGATGCCTACGCTCGAAGCGACCTGTTCGCTCGACCTGGGTTGCCCTGTGGACGAGTTTTCCGCGTTCTGCGATCAGCACCCGGAGCGCACGGTGGTGGTGTACGCCAACACTTCGGCTGCGGTAAAGGCCCGAGCGGATTGGGTGGTGACTTCAAGCTGTGCGCTGGAGATCGTCGAAAGCCTGATGGACAACGGCGAGACCATCATCTGGGGCCCGGACAAGCACCTGGGGACCTACATCCAGCGCCAGACCGGTGCCGACATGCTGCTGTGGGACGGTGCCTGCATCGTTCACGAAGAGTTCAAGTCCAAGCAGCTTGAAGACATGAAGGCGCTGTACCCGGATGCGGCGATTCTGGTGCACCCGGAGTCGCCGACCTCGGTGATCGAACTGGCGGATGCCGTGGGCTCCACCAGTCAGTTGATCGCGGCGGCACAGAGCCTGCCGAACAAGACTCTGATCGTTGCGACCGACCGCGGCATTTTCTACAAGATGCAGCAGTTGTGCCCGGACAAGGTCTTTATCGAAGCCCCAACGGCGGGTAACGGCGCGGCGTGCCGCAGTTGTGCACATTGCCCGTGGATGGCCATGAACACCCTTGAGCGCACGCTCAAGGCGTTGAAGGAAGGGGCGAACGAGATCTTTGTCGACCCGGCACTGATTCCGCAGGCGATTCGGCCGCTCAAGCGCATGCTTGATTTCACCCAGGCGGCGCGGATGAAGCTGGCCGGTAACGCCTGAGATTATCTGTCAGCTGGTAGCAAAAACTGTGGGAGCGGGCTTGCTCGCGAAGGCGTAGTGTCAGGCAGCATTGATATCAGCTGACACTACGCC
>NZ_JAHBDE010000042.1:0-36812 GCF_019956175.1 Pseudomonas sp. BF-R-30
CTGACACACCGCTTTCGCGAGCAAGCCCGCTCCCACAAGGTTTTGCGTGTTTTCCGACAGGTCTTGGGGATCGCGATTCAAGGCAAAACCCGTTATCGTCGCCGCCATTCGAAATGAGGCGAGCATGGGCTATCTACTTTTTGTCACGCTGATCCAGGCGTTTTCCTTCAGTTTGATCGGCGAATACCTGGCCGGTCATGTCGACAGTTATTTCGCCGTGTTGGTACGCGTGCTGCTGGCAGGGCTGGTGTTCATCCCGCTGACCCGCTGGCGCTCGGTAGAGCCGGCATTCATGCGTGGCATGCTATTGATCGGCGCGTTGCAGTTCGGCGTGACCTACGTCTGCCTGTACCTGAGCTTTCGCGTACTGACGGTGCCGGAAGTGTTGCTGTTCACGATCCTCACGCCGCTGCACGTGACCCTGATTGAAGATGCGCTCAATCGTCGCTTCAACCCCTGGGCCCTGGTCGCGGCGCTGGTGGCGGTGGCGGGGGCGGCGGTGATTCGCCTTGACCGGATCAACCCGGACTTCTTCATGGGGTTCATGTTGCTGCAACTGGCCAACTTCACCTACGCCGCCGGGCAGGTGCTCTATAAACATCTGGTCGCGCGCCACCCGAGCGATCTGCCGCATTACCGGCGTTTCGGCTTCTTCTACCTCGGCGCACTGGCCGTGGCGCTACCGGCGTTCCTATTGTTCGGCAAACAGAACTTCCTGCCCGAAGCACCGTTGCAATGGGGCGTGCTGCTGTTCCTCGGCCTGGTCTCGACCGCTTTGGGGCTCTACTGGTGGAACAAGGGTGCGTGCCTGGTCAACGGCGGGACCCTGGCGGTGATGAACAACCTGCATGTGCCGGTGGGGTTGCTGATCAACCTGCTGATCTGGAACCAGCATGAAGAACTGGGGCGGTTGTTGCTCGGCGGTTCGGTGATATTGCTGGCGGTGTGGATCAGTCGGTTGGGTATACGCAAGCCTTTGGCCGTTCACTAAACTCCGGGTATCCCGATAAACCTGTAGGAGCGAGCCTGCTCGCGATAACGGAGTGTCAGTCGACAATGATGTTGCCTGATCCACCGCTATCGCGAGCAAGCTCGCTCCCACAGGAAATTGTGTGATCTGAAAATCACTTCGGCGCCAGTTGTCCTACCAGAAACTCGATAAACGCCCGGGTCTTCTGCGGCACCCGCCGTGCCGACGAATACACCGCATTGATGGTGATCGCCGGAGCCTGCCATTCACACAACACTGGCACCAGTCGCCCGGCCGCCAGCGCATCCTCGACGATGAAGTCGGGCAGCAGGGCGATGCCCATGCCGGCTTCGGCGGCCTGGGCGAGCAGGTCGCCATTGTTGGCGTGCAGTGGGCCGGTGACGTTCACCCGCTGGGTTTCCTTGCCATTGCACAGTTGCAGGCTGACACCGCTCTGCAGATACCCGTAGTTCAGGCATTGATGGGCGCGCAGGTCCTGCGGAGTCCGCGGAATGCCCGCGCGCTCGAGATAAGCCGGGGATGCCACCATGATGCGCGGCGCGGGTGCCAGTTGCCGGGCAATCATCGTCGAGTCGGGCATGCTGGCGATGCGGATGGTCACGTCAAATCCACCCCGCACGGGATCGACTTGCTGGTCGCTGAGCACCAGTTGCAGTTCGATGTTCGGGTTCTGCTCATGAAACAGCGGAATCAACGGCCCCAGCCGCCGAAGACCGAACGACATCGGCGCATTGACCCGCAACACACCGCGTAACTCGCCGATGCCGTCACGGGCGCGTTGCTCGGCCTCGTCCAGTGCCGCCAACACTTCCCGTGCTGCATCGAAATATTCGGCTCCGGCCTCGGTCAGGTGCAGGCTGCGAGTGGTGCGTTGCAGCAATTGCACACCGATAGCTTCTTCCAGCGCCTGAATCTGTTTGCTGACTTTCGAGCGCGGCACGTCCATGGCCCGGGCGGCTGCGGCGAAGCCGTTCTCGCCAACCGTGACGACGAAGGCGCGCATGCATTCGATGCGATCCATATTGTCCCTTTTTTGGAATCAATGATTCTCGATTTTAGGTAATTGTCCCTTTTATGACTAGCCCCTAAAGTGACATCCAAGCCGACAACAACGCCGCAGAAGGCAACGTCGACTAACCCCTTACCCATTCGAAGTATCGACATCAAAAGGAACGCGCCATGTCTATTCGTGAACTGCTCAACCCAACCAACTCTGCCCTGATCCTGATCGACCACCAGCCGCAAATGGCGTTCGGCGTTCAGTCCATCGATCGCCAGACCCTGAAGAACAACACCGTGGGCCTGGCCAAGGCGGCGAAGATCTTCAACGTGCCGACCATCTACACCTCGGTCGAAACCGAAAGCTTCAGCGGTTACATCTGGCCCGAATTGCTGGCTGTGCACCCGGATCAAAAGCCGATCGAGCGTACTTCGATGAACTCCTGGGAAGACAAGGCATTGGTAGACGCGGTGAAAGCCACCGGTCGCAAGAAGCTGATCATTGCCGCGCTGTGGACCGAGGTCTGTCTGACCTTCCCGGCACTGGAAGCCCTGGCTGAAGGCTACGAGGTGTACATCGTCACCGACGCCTCCGGCGGCACCAGCAAGGAAGCCCACGACATGTCGGTGCAACGGATGATTCAGGCCGGCGCGGTGCCGGTGACCTGGCAACAAGTGTTGCTCGAATACCAGCGTGACTGGGCGCACAAGGATACTTACGAGGCAGTGATGGAACTGGTGCTGGAGCACAGCGGCGCGTACGGGATGGGCGTGGATTACGCCTACACCATGGTGCACAAGGCACCGCAGCGGCAGGTCAAGTAACCCGCAAATTCTGAAAGCGATGTAACCCCTGTGGGAGCGGGCTTGCTCGCGAAAACGGAGTGTCAATCGACATCAATGTTGAATGACCCACCGCATTCGTCGGAACGCCGCCCGGAGCAAGCCCGCTCCCACATTTGTTTTTGTAGTGTTACATCACGCGTTTTTCGGCTTCGGGAATGTGACTTGCACCCAGCACTGCCGGCAGCAGCCCGGCACGCAAATCCGTACCGCTCGGCTGCTGATAAAGGCTCAACCCGAATTCCGGCAGCACCGCCAGCAGGTAGTCGAAAATATCCCCCTGAATCCGCTCGTAGTCGGCCCACGCCGTGGTGCGGGTGAAGCAATAGATTTCCAGCGGAATACCCTGGGCCGTGGTCTGCATCTGGCGCACCATGCAGGTCATGTTCGGCTGGATCTCCGGGTGACTCTTCAGGTAGGCCAGCGCATAGGCGCGGAACGTGCCGATATTGGTCATCCGCCGGCGGTTGGCGGACATGGCCGCGACGTTGCCCTGGGCTTCGTTCCAGGCCTTGAGCTCGGCCTGTTTGCGGGTCATGTAGTCGGTGAGCAAGTGCACCTGGGACAGTTTCAGCTCCTCGTCGTCACGCAGAAAGCGTACGCCGCTGGCATCGATGAACAGGCTGCGCTTGATCCGGCGGCCGCCGGAAGCCTGCATGCCGCGCCAGTTCTTGAACGACTCGGACATCAGGCGCCAGGTCGGGATCGAGACGATGGTCTTGTCGAAATTCTGCACCTTGACCGTGTGCAAGGTGATGTCCACCACATCGCCATCGGCGCCCACCTGGGGCATCTCGATCCAGTCGCCGACCCGCAGCATGTCGTTGCTGGTCAATTGCACGCTGGCGACGAACGATAGCAGCGTGTCCTTGTAGACCAACAGAATCACCGCCGACATGGCACCCAGGCCCGACAGCAGCAACAGCGGCGAGCGGTCGATCAGCGTAGCGACGATGATGATCGCGCCAAACACGTACAACACCAAATTCGCCAGTTGCACATAGCCCTTGATCGAGCGGGTGCGGGCGTGTTCGGTGCGGGCGTAGATATCCAGCAGGGCATTGAGCAGGGCGCTGACCGCCAGCAGCAGAAACAGGAAGGTGAAGGACAGCGCGACATTGCCGAGGAAATTCAGGCCGGTTTTGCTCAGGTCCGGCACCAGATTGAGGCCGAACTGGATCACCAGCGAAGGCGTGATCTGGGCCAGGCGATGGAACACCTTGTTCTGTAGAAAATCATTGACCCAGTGCAGGGGCGGCTGGCGACTGAGCATTTTTGCCGCGTGCAGAATGAGGTAGCGCGCCACCCGTCCGAGGAACAGCGCAATTGCCAGCAGCAGCAACAGCGACAGGCTGGAGTGCACGAGCGGGTGCTGGTCGAGGGCACCCCAAAGGTCCAGGACGTTGGTCCAGAGCTGTTTGATATCCATGGTCGAAAACGATTCTTCTGTAAGGCGCGAGAGGGGATTAGAGCATTTAAGACGCTTTGTATTACGTTTCGGGAAAAATCAGGCAACAAAAAACCAACTGTTTACCGCCATTTGTATAAAGAAACTCGGCCTGAGCGCTCGAAACCGTTACCCTATGCAGCTGTTTTTTTGCATTTCTTCGAGGTAGCACCCGTGTTTTCCCAATTCGCCCTGCACGAACGCCTGCTCAAAGCCGTGGCCGAGCTGAAATTTGTCGAGCCAACGCCTGTGCAAGCCGCGGCCATCCCGCTGGCGCTCCAGGGGCGTGACCTGCGGGTGACGGCGCAAACCGGTAGCGGCAAAACCGCTGCATTCGTTTTGCCGATCCTCAACCGTCTGATCGGCCCGGCGAAAATCCGCGTCAGCATCAAGACCCTGATCCTGCTGCCGACCCGCGAACTGGCCCAGCAGACCTTGAAAGAAGTTGAACGCTTCTCGCAGTTCACCTTCATCAAGTCCGGCCTGATCACCGGCGGTGAAGACTTCAAGGTCCAGGCCGCGATGTTGCGCAAGGTGCCGGACATCCTGATCGGTACGCCAGGCCGGATGATCGAACAGTTGAACGCCGGCAACCTCGACTTGAAAGAAGTTGAAGTCCTGGTGCTCGACGAAGCCGACCGCATGCTCGACATGGGCTTCGCCGAAGACGTTCAGCGTCTGGTGGACGAGTGCACCAACCGTCAGCAGACCATGCTGTTCTCTGCCACCACCGGTGGTTCGGGCCTGCGCGAGATGATCGCCAAAGTCCTGAACAACCCTGAGCACTTGCAGCTCAATGCGGTCAGCCAGCTGAACGACACCACCCGCCAGCAGATCATCACCGCTGACCACAACCAGCACAAAGAACAGATCGTCAACTGGCTGCTGGCCAACGAGACCTACCAGAAGGCCATCGTCTTCACCAATACCCGGGCCATGGCCGACCGTATCTACGGCCGCCTGGTGGCGCAGGAATACAAAGCGTTCGTGCTGCACGGCGAGAAAGACCAGAAGGATCGCAAACTGGCGATCGACCGCCTTAAGCAGGGCGGCGTGAAAATCCTTGTGGCCACCGACGTCGCCGCTCGCGGTCTGGACGTAGATGGCCTGGACCTGGTGATCAACTTCGACATGCCGCGCAGCGGCGACGAATACGTGCACCGTATCGGTCGTACCGGTCGCGCCGGTAACGATGGCCTGGCGATTTCACTGATCTGCCATGGCGACTGGAACCTGATGTCGAGCATCGAACGCTACCTCAAGCAGAGCTTCGAGCGCCGCACCATCAAGGAAGTCAAGGGCACCTACGGCGGACCGAAAAAGGTCAAGGCCTCGGGCAAGGCCGTCGGCGTGAAGAAGAAAAAGACCGACGCCAAGGGTGACAAGAAGAAAACTGCCGCCAAGACCCCGACCAAGCGCAAGAGCGCGAACCGGCCGAAGAGCGATTCCCTGGTCAGCAAGGACGGCATGGCCCCGCTCAAGCGCCGCAAGCCGGAAGCGCCAGCGGCTGAGTAAATCGTTGCAAGCGACCCATAAAAAACCCGGACACTGTCCGGGTTTTTTATGTCTGATGATTATCAACTCTCGGTTTTCTTTTCTGCCGAGTCCAACTCCTTCAAGCGCTGATCGATTAACTGACACTTGTCCGGCAGGTCCTTGGCGGCAGTGCCCAGGTCCATTTTCTGCAACTCGTCGTTGATCTCCTTGGCCTTGGTCGGGTTCTGCTCGGTGAGCCTGGCCACTTCCCGGGCCAGTTGTTCGCGTTTGGCGGTGGCTTCCTCGAGGGTGCAGGCCCAGGCAGGCAGGGCACAGGTGAGGGTAGCGGCGAGAGTGAGCTTCTTCAGCAGTGGTTTCATGGGGGGCGGGCCTCAGCTCTGGTCAAGGCGGGTTATTCGGTTGAGCGTTGGCCCCTGGGGAAAGTTCAGCCTGTGATATTTGCGTTGGTTGTCAGCGCCTTTTCGCGGGCAAGCCCACGGGTTTTGTGAACACCGCAGAAACTGTGGGAGCGTGGCTTGCCCGCGAAGGCCGCGCCTCGGTGTCTGGGGTTAACCACCATGACAGCAGCTCGACTTCTCCTGTTCCTCATATTTGTCGTGATGCCGCACCCACTCCATGATTTCGTCTTCGTTGCGACCCTTGGGCGTCAGGTCCAGGTAGTTGTAGGCGCCGACCAGCATGTCCAGGCCCCGGGCATAGGTGGAGTAGGTATGGAAAATTTCGCCGGCGTCATTGCGATAAAACACGCTGAGACCGGGGAGTTCCTCCTCGGCGCCGTCGGTTTTTTCGTAGTTGTATGTAGCCTTTCCGGCGGCGACGTCTTCGGCTCGGGCGGTGACGCCAAAGTCGTAGTTGAAATCGCAGCCTTCGGACGACACCCAGTCGAACTTCCAGCCCATGCGCCGTTTGAACGCCTGGAATTCGGCGAACGGTGCGTGGGAAACCGCTACCACGGCCACGTCATGGTGGGCCAGGTGCTGGTTGGCGCCGTCGATGTGATCGCTCAGGTACGAGCAACCGGGGCAGCCCTCATCCCAGCCCTCGGCGAACATGAAGTGGTAGATGACCAACTGGCTGCGCCCCCCGAACAGGTCCGCCAGTTTCAGTTCGCCGTCGGGTCCCTGGAAGTGGTAGTCCTTGTCGACTTTCACCCAGGGCAGGGCACGGCGTTCGGCGCTGAGTCTGTCCCTTTCCCTGGTGAAGGCTTTTTCGTGGGCCAGGTGCTCTTTGCGGGCGGCGACCCATTCTTCCCGCGATACGACGGGATGGTTCTGAATGTTCATGTTGTTTTCTCCTGCGTGGGGCGGGGAGGTGACTTACACAGCCTAGTCGTTTGGCTTGCATGGATTTCGACATGCCGCCGGTCGGTCGTCTGCAAACGCCCGGCTGAACGGTGGCCGGGCGTACCGGTCACAACCTGTAAGGCCCGTTCAATTGCACGGGCATCAATCGAACGGACACCGGAGGTTGAATCAGGATGACGACTTACAACTGGGACTTGATTGAGCGCTTGCTGCATGAAGTGCAAAACAGCGCGGGCCACAGCTTCACGCCGCGGCCTTACGCCGAACAGCATGCCGCGCAGAAGGCTGCGGAAGGCGAGCCGATTGAAAATCTTGATCACTTGAAAACGGTGGCTGGAGAGTACGAAAAGTTACTGTTGGCGCGTGGCTATATCGCGCCGCGACCTGAAGACGAAGGTGGCACGGGCACCAATTACATTCTGACGGCGCGGGGTTCGCGTTTGTTGAGCCTGATCGACAGCAGTATTCCCGGCAATGATCACCCGCGGCAGGTCCTGGACGAGCAGGCGGATGCGCTGGATGAGATGACGTTCGATGAGGTAGCGTCGAAAGCGCAGATTGCCTGATGTTGTGTGATCCCCTGTGGGAGCGAGCCTGCTCGCGATAGCGATTTCAGCTTCAGTATTGATGTTGACTGACGCACCGCAATCGCGAGCAGGCTCGCTCCTACATGCGACTTGTGTTGCAGTCAGTCCTGTTTCGCCGCTTTCAGGCACTTCAAGTCGTTGAAGTCCTTCCTCACACCTTCAATTTTCTTCAGCAACCGTGCGCGCTGGTTCGGCGTGCTTTCAGCCATCAGATCCACGAACAGTGAACGCGCCTGGGCTTCGGTGTTGGTAAAGGCCTGTCGATAGGCAGGTGTCCACAACTTCTCGCGATTGACCAGAAGTGTCTCGATTCGTTGTGGGAATTGTGGACTCTGGCGTTGGGCAACGGCCGCGCTGAACTGATTCTGCCAATGGACCCGGTTGGCAAGCCACTGGGTGTTCTGATCGCCCAGGGCGCTGGACCATGTGGCTACCCGCTGTTGCTGGGTGGTGCTCAGTGGCCCGAGCCAGTCATTCAGGCGCTTCTCCATGCGGGCGCTGCGCTCCTTGATCTGCTGGTCGAGGGAGGGTTTGAGGTATTCCTCCTGGCGTTTGCGCCGGTCCTTGGCGAAGGCGTCGTTCATTTCGGCGACTTGCTTGTCATCCAGCCTTTGCAGCAACTCGATGGCCGACGGGGTGATTTCTCGCGCGGTCTCTGCGATCGCCTGTTCGGCTTCGTGGGCGCGGGCCTGCAAGGCGGCATCGGTGACCTGGTTGGTAGCGACCATGGTTTGCAGGCGGTCCAGCCAGTCGAGATAGCCGGGCAGTTGGGTGGTGCAGTGCCAGCTCAGGTGTTCTTTCAGGCGCTCGTCCAGCCAGATTTTTTGCTCGCCGTTCATGTCCAGGTAGTCGCTGAGCGTCCAGGGGATGATCACATCGAGATTGCGGTAGGCCAGGCCCACGCGGCTGCACGCGCCGAGGGCGAGGGTAACGGTCAACACAACGGCGAAATGTTTGAACCAGCGGGACATGGGCGATTCCTTGCGAAAGCCAGTCTTCGGGGTCTGATTCTCATGTGAACCCGGGAGGAGCCCGGCAGTTCAGCCGATCAATAGAACGCGCGTTCGGCCTTGAGCGTCACCAGCCCGTCGCACTGGCTGTTGTGCCCGGCATAGGCCGAGCAACCGCTGCCGTTCAGGCTGGAGTCACTGTAGATCAGGTCAAGGTCGATGCCCATGAACGGGCGGGACAATTTCAGCGACCAATCGGTAAAACTGCCTACATACCCGCCATCCACCGCCACTGGCGTATTGAATTGGTGGGTGGTGTATTTCAGGCTGATGCCGACACCGAACGGTTGATTGCCGCTCAAGTCAGCGAACAGGGTGTTGTTCTGTTTGTCCGGGTCATTGCTGAAGGCGATGCCGAAACGGCTGCCGAGCAAGGTCAGGCCGCCGAACAGTTCCTGGCTGTCAGGGGGCGTGACTTCGGGGTAGCTGTAGCGGATCAGGCCCACTTCGTAGCCGAGGGTTTGGTCGAAGGGTTGTTTAAAACCCATGTAGGAGTCGATCTCGAGGTCTTTCCCTGGGCTGATGCCCATGCTGGGCGACCATTGGCCCACGTAGAAACCGCTGTCGTGGCTCAGGTCCAGGCCACCGTGGAACGAGCCGACGGTCGAGGGTTTGATCAGGCCCTGGGCCATGCTGCGGGTGGGGGTGGTGCCAAGCTTGAGGTCGAAGCCCCCCAGCTCACGCTGAAAGATTTGTGCCTGTGCCACGGAGCATGCCAGCAGGCTGCCGAGTAATGCCGAAAGGTAGAAAGATTTGAGCATGCGTCACTCCATGAACTGCGAGGGCAGGCTGGTGAACCCGCTGAAACGCTTGATCCAGACGTGTGCAAGGATACCGGCGAATGATCGGCAATGTAGGCCGTTCGTCGATTTCTACGGGATTTGAAGGAGTGCCGGAGGAGTAACGAGGGTTCCAGTCCAAGCGCTTCGAAGCTCAAAGCGCTTTGGGACCAGGTGACGCGAGGGGATTACTTTTTGCCCAGGGTGATCTGCTTGGACGGGCCGAACGTCTGGCCGCTGACGCCTTTGGCAATTTGCTGGATTTCACCGCCGGACTTGAGGAACGCAGCGATCTGGCTGTTGATCGATTCGCTGGTTTCGACGGCTGGAGCTGGCTTTGCTTTGCTGGTGGATGCTTTTACGCGCATGGCGGCCATTAACCTGTAGAAAATTAACTTGGCCAGGCATCGTACAGGAATTGCCTGATAATTGCTTGGCAAATATCCCCTTGGCATATTCGTGAGCACGGGGTAATTGGTCCCCGGCCAATATTCGAAATATGCACCTAAGCCGCTGTTTTAACTAATAACATTGCCTGGAAAAATACCGCGTCACGCTTGCCTGGGCATGGCGTAAATGCCCGGAACGGCCTGACGAGCGGACGAGGTGCGATGAAAACCCGGGAAAATTAAGGGCTTCAGGGAGATTTTCTCGCGCCACCGGGCCGGCTGCCGAACGCGGCGCTTAAAACCGGGTAGAATGCCGCCCACGCAATGAGGGTATTGGACATGGCTTTAGTCGGGCGTTACAACAGTTTGCAAGTGGTTAAACACACTAACTTCGGTTTATATCTGGACGGTGGCGCGGAGGGCGAAATCCTTCTGCCTAATCGTTATATTCCAAAAGATATTCCTACCGAAGATGAAGACTGGCTCAACGTTTTTATTTATCTGGACAGCGATGACAAACTCATCGCAACTACTGAAAAACCGAAAGTTCAAGTCGGTGAATTCGCCAGTTTGAAAGTTGTTGAAGTCAACAGCATCGGCGTATTCCTGGACTGGGGGTTGCCGAAAGACCTGTTGCTGCCGTTCTCCGAAGAGAAGCGCCAGATGACAGCGGGCGAGTATGTGGTGGTGCACGTCTATCTCGACAAGCACACCCGTCGCATTACCGCGACCGCGCGCCTGGACCGCTACCTGGACAAGACCCCGGCCAACTACACCGCGGGCCAGGAAGTGGATCTGCTGGTGGCCGAAGCCACGGACATGGGCTTCAAGGCCATCATCAACAACAAGCATTGGGGCCTGATCCACAAGAACGAAATCTTCAAGTTCATGCGCGCCGGTAAAGAAGAAAAGGGCTTCATCAAGGAAGTTCGCGCCGACGGCAAGATCAGCCTGAGCCTGCAACCGGTCGGCCAGGAAGCGGCCACCAGCCTGAACTCGAAGATCCTCGCCAAGTTGCGCGAAAACAACGGCAGCCTGGCGGTGAGCGACAAGAGCGATCCGGCGTTGATCAGCAGTCTGTTCGGTGTCAGCAAGGGCAACTTCAAGAAGGCCATCGGTGCGTTGTACAAGAACGGCCAGATTGTCATTCATGCCGATCGTATCGAACTCAGTTGATGCGCTGACAAGACAGAGGGCCAGGATGGCGCAAGCAGAGAAGTAGAGGTCTCTGGCAGGCGGCATTTTCTGGCCTTCTGGTTAATAATCGACAACATGATTCTTCGCCCCGGTGTTTTCTTTTCAACGAGAAGGCCGGGGCTTTGCTTTTACTGCCGAGTCTTTGCCATGGATTGTGTCTTCGAGGTGTTCCGGTGAGCGCCACCCGGCGCAGCGCCGACGGGTTTGCCCTGCAAGTGATGGTCGGGTTGTGCCTGATCTGGGGCGTGCAGCAGGTGATGATCAAGTGGGCAGCGACCGATATCGCGCCGGTGATGCAGGCGGCTGGACGTTCCGGTATGTCGGCGTTGCTGGTCGGGCTGCTGATCTGCTGGAAGGGCGGCTGGAACCAGGTAGGTACGACCTGGCGCGGCGGTCTGTTGGCCGGTGCCTTGTTCGGCCTGGAGTTCTTCTTCATTTCCGAAGGCCTGCAACTGACCACGGCGGCGCACATGTCGGTGTTCCTCTACACCGCACCGATCTTCACCGCATTGGGGGTGCACTGGTTGCTGCCCAGTGAGCGATTGCGGCCCTTGCAATGGCTGGGGATTGTCCTGGCGTTTATCGGGATTGCCATCGCGTTTGCCGGCGGGGTGTCCTGGGACAACCTTGATTACCGCATGTTGATGGGCGATGCCTTGGGTGTGCTGGCGGGTGCCGCCTGGGGCGCGACCACGGTGGTGGTGCGCGCCTCGCGCCTGTCGGAAGCGCCGGTGACCCTGACGCTGTTCTATCAGTTGATTGTCGGCTTCTTCGGCTTGTTGTTGATTGCGCTGCTCAGCGGCCAGATCACCCATGTCAGCCTGACCCATGTGGCGGTGGCCAGTGTGCTGTTTCAGGGCGTGGTCGTGTCGTTTTTCAGTTACCTGGTCTGGTTCTGGCTACTGCGCCGTTACCTGGCGGCCAACCTTGCGGTGTTTTCGTTCATGACGCCGTTGTTCGGCGTCACCTTCGGTGTGGTACTGCTCGGCGAGGAACTGAGCCTGAACTTCGTCATCGGTGCCGTGCTGGTATTGGCGGGCATCACTTTTGTCAGCGCCGAGCAGTGGTTGCGCCGTCGTTTGCGCAAAGCCCTCGGGCAGCATTGACCGGCGCGAGCAATAGACCGCCGGCGATCAACAAGCCGCAGCCGGCGACCACCAGTGCCGGCTGTAAACCGCCACTGAAATGACTACTCAGCGCCGCCAGCAATGGCCCGCTGAGCTGGCCCACGGCAAAGCAGGCTGTCAGCAGGCCGGCATTGCGCTGGGTGGCATGGGGCGCCAGTTCCCGGGAGCGTTGCATCACCAGTTGCATACAGGCCAGGAACGGCGTGCCGCACAGGATCACACCTAACGCCAGGCCTGGACCGTTGCCCAGCAGGCAGGCGAACACGCCCGCGGCTTGCAGCCATAACGTCGCCATCAGCCAGTGACTCGTGGCGCCAGGTTTTTGCCGACGCAGACTCACCAGCACCACACCGGTTGCCGCCGCCAGGCCAAAGCATGGCCAGAACAGGTCGGCCTGCCATTGGCCATGGAATTGCGCGTTGGCCATTTGCGACAAAAAGGTCGCGGGAATGATGTAGCCCAATCCGTACAAGGCATAGATCCAGCCAAGACGACCGATGCCTTGATTGCCCGAGGCGCTGGCGCTGGGTGCAGCAGTCGCGGTGACACTCGGTTGTGGCAGGAACGGCAGGATCCCCAGCAGCATCGCCAGCCCCGTGGCGGCGTACACCAGCCACAAGGTGGCGGAAGTCTGGCCCAGCAGATTCGAGCCCAGGGCCAACAGACCTGTCAGAAAAATCCCCAAACCGGGTCCGGCGAAGACCAGGGCTCCGAGCCGAGGACGACCGGCCGCTGCCGCGAGGGGTTGGCTCAGGGCGGTAATCATCACCAACACCCAGGCGCTGGCCACGCCGGTGCCGAAGCGCAGCAACAGGTGCGACCAGAAACCATTGGCCCAGAACGACGCCAGGGTCAGCAGCACGCACAGCCACAATCCGCCGAACAAGCGTCGGCGCACTTGTGGCGGACGCCGGGAAAACATGGCATCCACTGCGCCGATGAAATAACCGAGGTAGTTGGCGGCGGCAATCAGCCCGGCGGCAGTCAGGTCGATCTGGCCTTCGCTGAGCAGGTGCGGCAGCTGTGGTGTCAGGGCAAAACGGCCGATGCCCATGGCCATCATCAGGGCAACGAAGCTGGCGGATAAGCGAATCAGGGGAGACATGGTCTGGAGTCCGTCTGGAGGATCAATGACCGTCAGGCTAGGACTGATTGACTTTCTTTAAAAATGAATAATAGTGAGTAACTTGTTCTTTTTTGGAGAATGTCGTGGAGTTCAGCCAATTGCGCATCTTCCAGGCGGTGGCAGAGGAAGGATCCATAACCCGTGCCGCCGAACGGCTACATCGAGTTCCGTCGAACCTGTCGACCCGGCTCAAACAGCTGGAAGAGCAATTGGGTGTCGAACTGTTCCTGCGCGAACGTCAGCGCTTACAGTTGTCGCCTGCGGGAAAAGTCCTGCTGGACTACACCGCCAGGCTGTTTGCTTTGCGCGACGAAGCCAGCGCGGCGGTGCAGGGCGGGCAACCGGCGGGAGACTTCGTGCTCGGCACCATGTACAGCACGGCGGCGATTCACCTTCCGGGGCTATTGGCGCATTACCACCGTTTGTATCCGGCGGTGAACCTGCAAGTACAATCCGGCCCCAGCGGTGAACTGCTCGAAGGCCTGCTCACCGGTCGACTCGATGCGGCGCTGGTGGATGGCCCCCTGGAGCTGGCCGGACTCGACGGGGTGCCCTTGTGCGACGAGCGCCTGGTGCTGATCAGCGAGGCCGACCATCCGCCCGTGCGCAGCGCGCTGGATGTGCAAGGTCGCTCGGTGTTCACCTTTCGCCAGGGCTGCTCCTACCGCATGCGCCTGGAAGCCTGGTTCGCCCATGATCATGCGGCCATGGGCCGGGCGATGGAGATCGAGTCCTATCCGGGAATGTTGGCGTGTGTAATTGCCGGTTCCGGTGTGGCGCTGATGTCGGAGTCGATGCTCGCCAGTCTGCCGGGCCGTGAGAGTGTGGCCGTACATCCTTTGGCCGAACCGTTCGCCAGTGCTACCACCTGGCTGATGTGGCGCAAGGGCATGGTCGGGGCCAACCTGAATGCCTGGATCGAGCAGCAACAGGTGGTTTTTCCACAGGCACATGTGCGGGCGCAGGACATTGCCTGAACGCAGGCTGATTTTGATGGATTCAGTAACAGATCATTGTGACTTTGCGCGAGCATTGCGTAGGACTTCGGACTATTATCTGTACGAAGGGGCTACAGTACTTTGGCCGCTCGGCACTACCCTGAAGGGGGCATCATGAAAGAGAAAATCCAAAACTGGCTGCATGACTTGGGCGTTGCTCTCGGTTTGATCGAGCCGCCTCTGCAACCCGTGCCTGTTCGTACTGACGACGAACAACGTCGGCGCCAGCAGCGGCGCCGGTAATGGCAGATAACATCTGACAGGTGAAAGGTTTTCCCGTGGCGAGGGAGCAAGCTCCCTTGCCGCTTCGTGTACGTTTGATTACCAGACTTAGTACCGCCCGATCTCCAGCAAGAACCGGCTTAAATCATTCACCGTCCTGGCGGTCTTGAGCATCCGGTCTTCTTCCGCGGTAAACGCCGTGACACCCAGTTCATCTTCCAGATGGAAGATCAGTTCTTCGATATCTTTTTTATCCAATCCCAACTGCGCCAGGCTGGCGTTGTCGTCGAAGTCATCCCGGCCTTCCAGCAGGCGACTGATGTAGCGATGTACGACAGCACGAAGGGCAGCTTCTTTCATGATCGTTCTTCGACGAGGTGGGTGCAGTTCTCCCTGCCGATGCAGTTCCTGCCGTTGAGTACAGCAGGCTTTAGCCGTGTGAGCGCTGCCATTGGTCGATCATGCTACGCAAATGCTCCCCGGAAAAACTGCCGAAGTGCCCGCCATGCACCGTGCGGATCGATAGCGTGCGCAATCGTTGCAGGCTGCGGGCGTAGTCATCGAGATTGGAGTGGTAGGCGTCTTCGATTAGCGGGCCGTCGTAGATGATGTCACCGCTGAACAAGGTCTCTGTGGCGGCTTCGTACAGGCAGATGCCACCGGGCGAGTGTCCCGGTGTGTGCACGACCTGCAACACCCGATTGCCCAGGTCCAGCACATCGCCATCTTCGACAAACCCCGTGGCCGGTGCGGCCTTGACCCGGTATTCGGCGTAGCACAGCGGGCAATCGGGGTGCGCCTCGAACATGTCGTCGCCGACAAAGGCTTTGCTCAGGTCGTTGTTGCCATCGGGTGCCGCGAGAATGTCCGCCTCGGCCGGATGCACCAGGCGTTCAGCGAACTCGTGATGACCGGCGATGTGATCGAAATGGCAGTGGCTGGCCACGGCCACCAGCGGCCGCTCGGTGATCCACGGCAGTTGCTCGCGCAGGCTGACCAGGCCCGAGCCGCTGTCCAGCAGCAGGTCTTTGTCACGTCCCTGGATGTGCCAGAGGTTGCAGCGGTAGAAGGGGCGGATGTACGGCTCGTGGATCAGGCGGATGCCGTCACTGAGCGGTTTCACCTCGAACCACTGGTCACGAGAAACAATCTTCATGAACGTTTTCTCCAGGCGAAAAAAAACGAGTGTGGCAACCGACGCCACACTCGTCGAAGAAAGCATCAAGTCGTTATGTTCAGCTTAGGCAGCGCTGGCCACTGCTGCCGTGCGGCGGGACATCAAGCTCACCACCACGAAACTCACCAGGCCTACACCGAGGCTGTAGTAGATCGGGGTGTTGGCATCCAGACCGTCCTTGAACATGAACAGCAGCGCGGTGGCGAAGCCCATGCCCATGCTGGCGATAGCGCCGGCGGTGGTAGCGCGTTTCCAGAAGATCGCACCCATCAGCGGGATCAGCATGCCGCCTACCAACAGGTTGTAGGCCAGGGTCAGGGCGCTGATCACGTCGTTCACGATCAGAGCGATGCCCAGTACCACGATGCCGGTCAACAGGGTGAACAGGCGGTTGATCGCCAGGCTCGACTGTTTACCGCCACGCAGTTTCGGCAGCAGGTCTTCGGTCAGGGTGGTGGCGGCGGCCAGCAGGCCGGCGCTGGCGGTGGACATCATGGCGGCCAGTGCGGCAGCGATCACCAGGCCACGGATACCGTCCGGCAGGGACAGTTTCACGATCGCAGCGAAGGCGTTGTTGACGTTGTCGAGATCCGGGATCAGTACGTGTGCAGCCATGCCGATCAGGGCGCAGGCCAGGCCGTAGAGGATGCAGTAGATACCGGCAGCGGTACCGGCAACCTGAGCCACTTTGGCGGTCTTGACGGTGAACACCCGTTGCCAGATGTCCTGACCGATCAGGATGCCGAAGAAGTAGATCATGAAGTAGGTGATGATGGTGTCCCAGCCGATGGTGGTGAAGCTGAAGCTCGCCGCCGGCAGTTTCATTACCAACTCATCCCAACCGCCAACGCGGTACAGGCAGATCGGCAACAGGATGAACATCAGGCCGACAGTCTTGATCACGAACTGAACGATGTCGGTCAGGGTCAGGGACCACATGCCACCAATGGCCGAGTAGATCACCACGACGCCGCCGCCGAGCAGGACCGAGATCCAGAACGGCAGGCCGAACAGCACTTGCAGCACGGTGCCGATTGCCAGGATCGAGGTCACGCCGATCATCAGCGCGTAGGCCAGCATGATTACCGCGCTCGCGGAGCGGGCCATCGGGTTGTAGCGTTTTTCCAGGACCTGGGTAACGGTGTAGATCTTCAGTTTCAGCAGCGGTTTGGCGAGGAACAGGTTCAGCGCCACGATCCCGCAACCCAGGGCCGCACACAGCCAGAAACCGGAGATGCCATGCACGTAGCCCAGACGCACGGTGCCCACGGTGGACGCACCGCCCAGGACGGTGGCAGCCATGGTGCCCATGTACAGGCTTGGGCCGAGGTTACGACCGGCGACCAAAAAGTCTTCGTTGGTCTTGGCCTTGCGCATGCCGTAGTAGCCGAGTATCAGCATCGCGGCGGCGTAGATGAGTACGACGAATAAATCCAAAGCCATTGTGGCGTGTCTCCGATTGTCTTTTTTATGTGAGGCTGAAAATCAATCCCTTGTGGGAGCGGCTTGCTCGCGAAGACGGCGGCACATTCAACATTGATGTGACTGACCGATCGCTTTCGCGAGCAAGCCCGCTCCCACAGGGGGAACGCGTTGAATCAGGCGACTTGACGCATCGCCGGTTTAGCGAGCGAATCCGTGCTCTTGCTGCGAGGGTCGTTCGGACCGAACACGGCGCTCGATTCCGGGAACAGGCTCAGCAGAACCAGGTACACCAACGAGGCCAGGCCCAGGGTCACCGGCAGGCTGATGTCGATACCACCGGCCATTTCGCCCAGCGGCCCGACAAACTGACCCGGCAGGTTCACGAAGCACAGGCCAACGGCCGCGCTCGGGATCCAGGCACCCAGGCCTCGCCAGTTCCAGCCGTGGGTGAACCAGTAGCGGCCACCTTTCTCGCCGCGGGTGAACACTTGCAGGTCATCCGGGCAGTAGAAGCCGCGACGCACCAGCAGGCCGATGATCATGATCACCATCCACGGGGTGGTGCAGGTGATGATCAGCACGGCGAAGGTCGACACGCTCTGTACCAGGTTGGCCGCGAAGCGCCCGATGAAGATGAAGGCAATCGACATCACACCGATCAGCAGCGTGGCCTTGACCCGCGACAGCACCCGAGGGAACACGCTGGACATGTCCAGGCCGGTGCCGTACAGCGAAGTGGTGCCGGTGGACATGCCGCCGATGACCGCGATCAGGCACACCGGCAGGAAGAACCAGCTCGGCGATACCGCCAGCAGGCCGCCGACATAGTTGTTGGCCGCGATGTAGTCCGGTGCCTTGACCGCTACGATAGTGGCGGTGACGAGGCCGAACAGGAACGGAATCAGCGTGGCGAGTTGCGCGGCAATCACCGACACCATGATCCGGCCTTTGGGCGTATCACGGGGGATGTAGCGCGACCAGTCACCGAGGAACGCACCGAAGGAGATCGGGTTGCTCATGGCGACCAATGCTGCCCCGATGAACGCAGCCCAGAATCCGGCCTGGCCCATGGCTACGGTGCCGGCGTACTGACTGTCGAATGCAGGGGCGAAAGCGAAAACGCCCAGCAGGAACAGCAGGCTGGCCGCCCACACCGCAATGCGGTTGACCCACAGCATGAAGCGGAAACCATAGATGCACACGGTCAATACCAGCAGCGCGAACAGACCGTAGGCCAGGCCCAGGGTCAGATCGGTTTCCGGTAGATCGATCAGGCGTTTGGCACCGCCCACCAGTGCATCGCCCGAACTCCAGACGGAGAGCGAGAAAAACGCGATAGCGGTCAGCAGCGACAGGAACGAACCGACGATTCGCCCGTGCACGCCGAAGTGCGCACCGGAAGAGACGGCGTTGTTGGTGCCGTTGATGGGTCCGAACAGGCCCATCGGCGCCAGGATCAGCGCACCGAGTACCACGCCCAGCACAATCGCCCAGACGCCAGCCTGAAAGGACAGGCCGAACAGCACCGGGAAACTGCCGAGCACGGCGGTGGCAAAGGTGTTGGCGCCGCCGAAGATCAGGCGAAACAGATCGCTGGGCTTGGCGTCACGCTCATTGTCCGGGATCTGTTCGACCCCGTTTGTTTCGATGCTGCTAAGGCTTTTTTCGTTGTTTTTGTTATTCATGATCAGCTCCGATCATAAAGGCGCGCTCATCGTGCGTGAGCGTCACCTGTGTTGGCTAAGGGGGTGGCAGCCCTTCCGGCATCGCGGATAAATGTTCGTGGCAGGCCAGCCATAGGCCTTGTTGTTCTTGGCCAGACGCTTGTTTCTTGAAAACAATCGTCTCGCGCTCCTGGCTGAAGTGTTGCTCCCCTTGCATGCGCAACTCGGTGGCCACGTCATGGATGAAAATCGCCACGTCACCCTGCAGGCTGACGAAAGCGTTGCTTGAAGTGCACGAGAGCACCTCGAAGCCATCCTCAGAGCGCCAGCCGTCCCACATCGCCTGATAGGCGTCGCGCGACAGCAGGGGCTGTTCGAGGGTGTAGAAGACGAAGCTGGCATCGGCGCTGAACGCGCCGAAGTAGGCTTCGCGATCGTTACGGGCAAAAGCGGACACCAGATCGGCGGCGGCCTTGAGAACCTGATCACGTTCGCTCATGACCGATCCTCAGCGGTGGACTACGCCAGGCAGTACGCAGAGCATTTCGTACAGCAGGTTGGCGGCCAGCAGCGAGGTGTTGCCGGTGGTGTCGTAAGCGGGCGAGACTTCTACCAGATCGCAACCGACCAGGTCGAGGCCTTGGCAGCCACGAACGATCTCGATCGCCTGAATGGTCGTCAGACCGCCGATTTCCGGGGTACCGGTACCAGGTGCCCAGGCCGGGTCGATGCCGTCGATGTCGAAGCTCAGGTAAACAGGACCGCCGCCGACTTTTTCGCGGACTTCAGCCATCAAGGGCTCCAGCGATTTGTGCCAGCACTCTTCAGCCTGAACCACACGGAAGCCCTGGTTGCGGCTCCAGTTGAAGTCGTCAGCGGTGTAGCCCTGGGCGCGCAGGCCGATCTGCACGACACGGTCCGGGTCCAGCAGGCCTTCTTCAACGGCGCGACGGAAGGTGGTGCCGTGGGCGATTTTCTCGCCGAACATGTGATCGTTCACATCGGCGTGGGCATCGATGTGCACCAGGCCGACCTTGCCGTGCTTTTTATGGATGGCACGCAGGATCGGCAGGGTGATGGTGTGGTCGCCGCCCAGGGTCAGCGGGATCACGTCGTGTTCGAGGATGTTGTCGTAGGACTCTTCAATGATCCGTACGGCATCCAGCAGGTTGAAGGTGTTGATCGCGATGTCGCCAATGTCGGCAACCGACAGCGAGTCGAACGGCGCAGCACCGGTGGCCATGTTGTACGGGCGAATCATTACCGATTCAGCGCGGATTTCGCGAGGCCCGAAGCGGGTGCCGGGGCGCAGGGAGGTACCGATGTCCAGGGGCACGCCTACGAAGGCAGCGTCCAGGCCGGCAGCGGTATTCAAATGGGGGAGTCGCATCATGGTGGCGATGCCGCCGAAGCGCGGCATTTCGTTGCCGCCCAGTGGTTGGTGAAGAATCTTGTCCACGGGTAGGGCCTCATCGTCGTTGTTTTATTTATGTCGGTTGCGCCGTTCACGGAAGGGACGGGCGCACCTTGTGGCGCCGATTCTGCGAAATGTAGTGGCCGGGAAGAATCGCTACGGGCAAATACTTAGTTCAGATTTTTCTAAACTAATGGAAGTGGCAGCGTTAGACTTCACCCCATACGCAAAACCCAATGCCGGGAACAAACCTGGTGGGGGCGAGCTTGCTCGCGATAGCGGTGGGTCAGTCAACATTGATGTTGGCTGTTACGCCCTGATCGCGAGCAAGCTCGCTCCCACAGGGATTTGCATTGAATCGAGCATTGCGCGTCACCCCGAGATCGGAGCATTTCCATGGCCAACGCTTTACCCGACCTGAAACTATTGCGCATCTTCGTCAGCGTGGTGCGCCATCAGGGGTTCGCCAACGCCCAGCAGGAGCTCAATCTCTCGACGTCGGCCATCAGCACCTACATGAGCCAGCTCGAAGCAGCCCTTGGCCTGGTGCTGTGCCATCGCGGCCGTGGCGGTTTCAGCCTGACCAGCAAGGGCGAGCTGTTCCATCAGGAAACCCTGCGTCTGTTGGGCGAACTCGAAGGCTTCGAGCAGTACGCCGCCGCCCTCAAGGGCGAGTTGCGCGGTACCTTGAACCTGGGGGTGATCGACTCCACCGTCAGCGACAAGGCCCTGCCGTTCGCCGAAGCCATCGGCGCCTACAGCCAGGAACACCCGGCCGTGCACTTGCACCTGTCGGTGATGAGCCCTTACGAATTGCAACTCGGCGTGCAGGACAACCGTCTCGACCTGGCCATCGGTGCGTTTTCCACGCGCATGAGCGGCCTGGTGTACATGCCGCTGTACCGTGAACAACACTGGTTGTATTGCAGCACGCGGCATCCGCTGTTCAACGAGCGGCGCATTCCCGAGCAAGTCATCACCCAGCAGCGCATGGTCGGTCGTGGTTATTGGAGCCAGGCCGAACTGGCGCGCCACGGTTTCAAGCACAGTGCCGCGACGGTAGAAAGTATGGAGGCCCAGTTGATCCTGGTGCTGTCCGGCGCCTACATCGGTTACCTGCCGGAGCACTACGCCCAGGCCTGGGCCGACAAGGGTGACTTGCGGGTGCTGCTGCCGGCGACCTTCGGTTATCAAGCGCCGTTCTCGATGATCGTGCGGCGGGGCCGTAGCCGCGAGCCGCTGATCCAGACATTCCGCGACTTGCTTAAAGCTCAACTGAATCAGGCGTAGAGACGATGTCCAGAATTCAATGTCAGCGTTGTCTACGCCCGCAAACTCATTGCCTGTGCCCGCTGATTCCCAGCCTCGACAGCCGCACCCGGGTACTGTTGTTGCAGCATCCGAGCGAAGTGAATCATGCGTTGAACACCGCGCGTCTGGCGGCGCTTGGGTTGAAGAATGCCGAGTTGATCGTCGGCGAGGTGTTTGAGGATTTGCCAGCGCTGTTGAATCAGCCGGGGTATCGGGCGCGGTTGCTGTTTCCCGGCGAAGATGCCCAACCGATGCAGGCTTGTGCCGCGACAGACGAACCCTTGCTGCTGGTGGTCCCGGACGGTACCTGGCGCAAGGCACGCAAGATGCTGCACCTCAATCCGCTGCTGGCGGCGTTGCCAAGGGTGACCCTGGCGGAGGGCGGTGTGTCCCGCTATCGGTTGCGCAAGGCACCGGGACCGGGGGCGTTGTCGACGGTGGAGGCGATTGTGCAGGCGCTGGAAACCCTCGAAGCGCCGACTTCGTTTGCGCCGTTGTTGAAGCCATTCGAAGCGTTGATCGAGGGGCAGATTGCGGCGATGGGGGAGGAGGTTTACCAGCGTAACCATGGGCCGAAGTAGGCGTCGTCAATGACGGCCCCTTCGCGAGCAAGCCCGCTCCCACAGGTTCAGCGTGATCCGTGTGGGAGCGGGCTTGCTCGCGAAGACGGCAGAACAGTCACAGAAATTTCCAACCAGTTCTACCTTTCCCGCATCGCTTCGGTCCGCGCCTTCAACACCGGCTTGAGCAGATAA
This sequence comes from Pseudomonas sp. BF-R-30, assembly GCF_019956175.1. NCBI lineage: Bacteria > Pseudomonadati > Pseudomonadota > Gammaproteobacteria > Pseudomonadales > Pseudomonadaceae > Pseudomonas > Pseudomonas sp. BF-R-30. Next base: position 22,263 of record NZ_JAHBDE010000042.1, read on the forward strand.
TCCAGCACCGTTTTCTCCCCGGTAATAATGTCCACCGTCGCCACCATCCCCGGGATGATCAGCAGTGGTTTCACATCCCCGCCCAAATGGTTTTTGTCGGTACGCACCTGAATCAGATAGAAGCTGTTGCCCTTATCGTCGGTGATGGTGTCAGCGCCGATCAACTCCAGCTTGGCGCTCAGGCCGCCGTAAATGGTGTAGTCGTAGGCACTGAACTTGACCATGGCTTTCTGGCCCGGATGCAGGAATGCAACGTCCTGTGGCCGTACCTTGGCCTCGATCAGCAGGTTGTCTTCCAGCGGCACGATTTCCACCATGTCACTGCCGGGCTGGACCACGCCGCCGATGGTGTTGACCTTCAACACCTTGATGATGCCGTGCACTGGCGAGACCACGGTGGTGCGGGTCACGCGGTCGTCGATGGCGATGCTCGAGGCCGTGATTTTCGACAGGTCAGTGCGTTTCTCGTTCAGCTCTTTGGCGGCTTCCGAGCGGAAGGTTTGCTCCGACTCGTCGATCTTGCTTTTGATTTCGTTGATCGCCGATTCCGCCCGGGGAATCGCCAGTGTGGTGGCGTTCAATGAGCCGCGAATCTCCACTGCGCTGCGTTTGAGCCGCAGGATTTCCACCGGTGACACCGCCCCCGTGCCCACCAGCGGCGCGGACATGTTCATCTCTTGTTGCAACAACGCCAGGCTTGAACTGAATTGGCCCTGTTTCGAGCGGAACTCCGCTAACTCCTGGGTTTTTTGCCGAAGTTGTTCGCTCAGGGTGCGCTGCTCGCTGGCCAGTCGCCGTTGCCGTTGCTCGTACAACGAACGCTCGTCTTCAGCCACTTGCGGGGCTTTGGCGATCACTTCTTCCGACAGCTTGAACGGCCGGCCTTCGGCTTCGGCCGAAAGCCGTTCGACCTGCGCGGTCAAGGCAAAGCGATCGGCTTCGCTTTCGCCCTTGTTCGACAGGTAGCGGGTGTCATCCAGGCGCAGCAAGGTGTCGCCCTTGTTCACCATCTGTCCTTCACGGACGAAAATTTCAGTGACGATGCCGCCCTCCAGGTTCTGGATCACCTGGACCTTGCTTGACGGAATCGCCTTGCCTTCGCCCATGGTCACTTCCTGCAACACGGCGAATTTGGCCCAGACCAGTGCACTGACCAACAGCGCGGCCGCCAGCCACACGGTGATCCGCGACCAGCGCGGTGAGTCCTGCAAGGAGGCGCCGGCGGTTTCCGGCATGTACTCGGTTTCGGCACTTTTGTTGAAACTATCGAAGTAGCCACGGGAACCTTGATCGGCAGACATGGGCTACTCCTAGACGGCCGCAGAGCCGACACGGCCCTTGCGCAGTGCATCGATGACCGCGTCTTTCGGACCGTCGGCGACGATCCGTCCGTTGTCCAGTACCACCAGCCGGTCCACCAGGCTCAGCATCGAGGTGCGGTGGGTCACCAGCAGGATGGTTTTGCCCTGGACCCATCCGTGAAGTTTTTGCCGCAGGACGTCTTCGCTGCTGTTGTCCATGGCGCTGGTGGGTTCGTCGAGAAGCATGATGGGCGGGTCGAGCAACATCGCCCGGGCCATCAATACGGCCTGGCGCTGGCCGCCGGACAACAGTTGCCCGCGTTCACCCACGGGCCGGTCGAAGCCTTGCGGGTGTTGCCGGGCCAGTTCGGTAACGCCGGTCATCTCTGCCACTTCGAGCATGCGTGAGTCGCTGATATAGCGCGCGCCGAGGGTCAGGTTGTCGCGCAGGCTGCCAGCCAAAAGCGGCAGGTCGTGGGCGACGTAACCGATTTGATGGCGCAGGTCGGCGACGTCCAGTTGCCGCAAGTCCAGACCATCGAGCAGCAACTGGCCTTCATCCGGTTCATAGAAGCCCATCACCAGGCGCGCCAGGGTACTTTTGCCTGAGCCGCTGCGGCCAATGATGCCGATGCGCTCGCCGGGTTTCACACTGAAGCTGACATTGGCCAGGGCGGGTGCACTTTGGCCGTTGTAGTGGAAGGTTACGCCGACAACATCCAGTGCACCTTGCAGTTGGGTGCGCTCCAGTGGCCGTTGTCTGGCGTCGCGCTCCTGGGGCAGACCCATCAGCGCATCGGTGCTTTTCATGGTCAATTGCGCTTGCTGGTAGCGGGTGATCAGGCCGGCGATCTGACCCAGTGGTGCAAGTACCCGGCTACCGAGCATGTAACTGGCCACCAGGGCTCCGACGCTGAGGTTGCCGGCGATGATGCTGTAGACCCCGGCGACGATGATTGCCATGCCGGACAGTTGCTGGATGAACAACGTGCCGTTAGTGGCCAGGGCCGAGAGGTTGCGCGCGTGGCTGTCGAGGCGGGTGAGGGCGCCGTGGGTGCTTTCCCATTTGTGCTGGCGTTCGCTTTCGGCGCTGCAGGCCTTGAGGGTTTCCAGGCCGCTGAGGGTTTCGATCAGCAGTGCCTGGCGTTCGGCGCCCAGGCTGAGGCTTTTTTGCACGGTATCGCGCAGGCGCACCTGGATCACCATGGCGAAGATGATGGTGATGGGAAACGCCAGCATCGGGATCACCACCAGCCAGCCACCGAGCAGGCCGATCACCAGCAGCATCAGCAGGCAGAAGGGCAGGTCGATCAGGCTGGTGAGGGTCACGGCGGTGAGAAATTCCCGCAGGCCCTGGAAGTCATGAATGCTTTGGGCGAAGCCACCGATGGTCGCCGGCCGTGCTTTCATCGCCATGCCGGTGATGCGCTCGAACAGGGTGGCGGACAGGATCACATCGGTTTTCTTGCCGGCGGTATCCAGCAAGTGCGCGCGCACAACTCGCAGCACCAGTTCGAAAGCCGTGCCGATCAGCAAACCGATCGCCAGCACCCACAAGGTCGAAGTGGCCTGGTTCGGCACCACACGATCGTAGGTCTGCATCACGAACAGCGGCACCATCAGTCCCAGCAGGTTGATCAGGAAGCTCGCCAGGATCGCATCGCTGTACAGCCATTTCGACAGCTTCAGCGTATCGCGAAACCAGGCCTGGACCCGGGGCACCAGCGGCGATCGCAAGTCTTCGAGTTCGTGACGTGGCCGGGCGAACAATGCCTGGCCACTGTAGTGTTCGGCCAGCTCCTCTGGGCTGAGCCATTGTTCGCCGCCGTCGGCTTCGCTGGGCAGGATCAGCACCTTGCCGTCCTCGCCATAACGACGCAGCACAGCCGTGCGGCCGTTGTTGAGCAGCAGCAGCACGGGCAGGTTGAGCGAGGAGATGTCTTTGAGGTCGCGGCGCAGCAAGCGCGCCTGCAAACCGGCCCGGGCCGCTGCACGAGGCAGCAGGTCCAGGCTCAGGCGTTGGTGTGCCATGGGGAGCCCGGCACTGAGGCTGGCGCGACTGACCGTCGCGCCGTGGAGTTTGCAGAGGATCAATAGACCGTCCAGAAGCGGGTCATCGAAGCTCAGGCGCGGATCGACACCGGTGTTGCCGGGTTCCATGCTGGTCATTGAACCCTCCCGTGCACTACTTCATGTCAGGTAGACGAGCTTCGTTTTTCACTTCGGTCTGGGCGATCGCGTCGGCGGGCAGTACGACCCGTTGCTTGCTCAGCAACTGGCCCATGTTCGCCAGGACACGGTACATCGAGAACTCTTCGGTGTAGCGCACTTCGGTATAGCGACGGTTGGCGTTGTAGAGCTCGTTTTCACTGTCGAGCAGGTCCAGCAGGGTCCGTTGGCCGAGGCCGAACTGATCCTGGTAGGCGATGCGCACGCGCTTACTGGTGTCGGCGTATTCACGGGCGGTCGGGGTTTGTTTCTTGGCGTTGACCATGGCGTTCCAGGCCAGGTGAATGTTCTCGTTGAGCTGGCGCAGGGCATTGTTGCGGATGTCCATGGCCTGGTTGATCTTGTGCGAGTCGGAGGCCAGGCGCGCCTTGTCGCTGCCGCCGCGGAACAGGTTGTAGTTCATCACCACGCCAACCCGCCATTCGTTGTCGTGCCCTTCGTCACCCTGCAGGTTGTTGTTCGCGCCCACCGCCGCCTCGGCGTCGAAGCGTGGGTAGAACGGCGACTTGGCGACTTCGTACTGGCTTTCGGCCGATTGCACGTCGGCCTGGGCGGATTTCAGGTAAGGGTTGTTTTCCACCATGCTCTGCTGGGCTTCGGGCAGGGTGGTGGGGACTTCGCCGCGAATCGACGGCGGGGTTTCGAGTTCATCGGGCATGCGCCCCACAACGGCATAGAAGTTCGACTCGGCATCGGCCAGATCGACTTCGGCGGTGTCGAGGTTGTTTTCCGCCAGTGCCCGGCGAGCGCTGGACTGGTCGGCATCGGCGTTGCTGCCCACGCCGCGCTGGGTGCGCAGGCCGATCTGGTCGTTGACCCGCAAGTGCGCTTGCAGGTTGTTCTTGGCCAGGGTCACCAGTTCGCGGCGCTTGAGGACTTCGAGGTAAACCTCGGTGGTGCGCAGGGCCAGATCCTGAGCCGTACCCTGAGCGTAATAGGCTCGCGAGTTGACCACGCCTTTGGTGCGTTCGACTTCATTGGAAGTGTTGAACCCGTCGAAGAGCATTTGCCGCAGGCGCAATTCCGACTGGGTGTAATTGAGAATTTCGGTGTGGTGATTGCCGAACGCCCGGGTATTGGTGTTATCGCTGTACCCGCGCCCGTAGGCGGCGTTCAAATCAACCGATGGATAAAAGCCCCCTTTGGCGACCTTCACGTCCTCATCCGCCGACAGTCGGCTGTCCACCCGGGATGCCAGTTCCGGGTGGGTCGCAATGGTGCTCTGGATCGCTTCGGTCAGCGTTATGGCCTGCGCTTGGGACGAGCAGGCCATGGCCAAAAGAACCGCGCTGCAGACGGGGGTTAATAGGCGCATGTACATCTCCCTGATTCCTGATGGTGCTTGTCTGTCGCCAATTATTTGACGAAATTTACCGGTAAAGTTGTTTCACATCTTTAACAAAAGAGCTAAGAACATTCTGGAGCGTAGCCAAGAAATTTTTTTCATAACGGATATGCCAAAAAAAACTTATGCGCTCTGCAAAATCCAGCACATTGTTCAATTAGAAAGCCCTTGTTTTATGGGCTCTAGGGCGCTCATCGGGGTTTGAGTAAAGTTCCAATCCACTTATCGAAATAGAGCGGAGAAGTGCTGGAGGGGAGGGATGCGAGCGATCTGGTGGCGACGGTTTTTTGTCACTTAAGTGCTTCGAGATCGTTACGCATCGCTCACAGGCAACGTTGTTGCGAATAGGGATCCGATGCCATTGATTGCAGAGGGATTTCCCCGAAATCGTAAACAGCGCCGTGAGCGACTGGCTGGGCGAGATCATTGCCGGGGCCACGGCTTACTCAAGTAAACCGGCACCCGGAACAAGATCCGCCAGACAACCCGCTCGAGCCATGAGCACGTTCTTCGCGCAATCAAGGTGCCGACAGCGGTTGGCGGCGGAGGAAATGCACATGGCAACGCTCATCGGAATCGTCAGTAAGGTCATCGGTCAGGTGTTCGCGGTTGCGAGCGACGGCACCCGGCGTGCTTTGGTCGAGGGGGACCGGCTGTTCGCTGGCGACCGACTGAGCACCGGCGCTGAAGGCGCGGTGGCGGTACATCTGAAAAATGGCCAGGAACTGACCCTCGGGCGCGACAGCAGCATGCAGATGACGCCGCAGTTGCTCGCCAATCAGATTCCCCATATCGACTCAACCGAAGCGGTGACTCCGAGCGAAGCGCAACTGACCGATGTCGAACAGCTGCAAAAAGCCATTGCGGCGGGCGACGACCCGACCCAAACCGCTGAAGCCACCGCTGCCGGGCCTGCCATGACTACCGGAGTACCGGGCGGCATCCCGGGCAGTGGCCATAGTTTTGTCATGCTCGAAGAAGTGGGCGGGCGAGTCGATCCGGTCATCGGCTTCCCCACTGCCGGGTTCAATGGCATTCCCGAATTTCCCGAAGAACGCCTTAACGTTAATCCGGACATCGCTGTAGCGGACGAAGCCCCTGTGGTGCCGCCGGTGACGCCGCAGGTGCCGAACAATCCGGTCACCTTCGTCGGCCTGTCGGAGCAGAACGGCGAGCGGACTGTCAATGAAGCCAACCTGGCCGACGGTTCGGCGAGGAACGAAGTTTCGCTGACGCGAAGCGGCACCTTCACCATCAATGCGCCAGACGGGCTGACCAGCCTCAGCATCGGCGCAATCAACTTGATCAGCGGCGGTGTGGCGGCAGGTTTTCCGCAGTCGATCACCTCCCCTCTGGGCAGTACCTTGACCATCACCGGTTACGACCCGGCCACGGGCGTGGTCAGTTACAGCTACACCCTTAACCGTGCCGAATCCCACGCGAGCGGCGAGGGTGCCAATAGTCTTGTCGAACACGTCACCGTGGTGGCCAGCGACAGCAATGGCGACAGCGCTACCGGTACGCTGGAAATCAGCATCATCGACGACGTGCCGCAAGCAGTCGATGACAGCAATGGCACCGCCTCGGAAACCCTGCTGACCCTCAACGGCAACGTGCTGACCAACGACGTGCAAGGCGCGGACCGGGTGACGCTCGGTGAAAACAGCGGGCCGATCACCCCCGGTACCTTCACCGGCACCTACGGCACTTTGGTGCTGAATGCCAACGGCACTTACACCTACACCCTGAACACCAGCGATGCCGACTTCCAGGCGTTGCACGGCGGCGGCAATGGCACGGAAACCTTCACCTATACGCTGACAGACGCCGATGGCGACAGCAGCACCGCCAACCTGGTACTGCAGATCCACAACAACGATGACCCGATCACGATTGGCGGTTTGAATACTGAGGGCGGTGAGTTGACCGTCTTCGAGAAAAACCTCAGCGACGGCAGTGCACCGGATGCCACTGCCCTGACCCAGAACGGCACCTTCACCGTCGCCGCTCTCGACGGCGTAACGACCCTGACCGTCGGTGGCATTGCCGTGGTCACCGCTGGCGTGGCCGCCGGCTTCCCGCAATCGATCACCACCCCACTGGGCAGCACCCTGACCATTACCGGGTTCAATGCGGTAACCGGCGTGGTCAGCTACAGCTACACCCTGGTGGACAACGAAGCCCACCCGGCCGCCAGCGGCGCCAACACATTGCCCGAGCAGTTCGCGGTGACTGTGGTCGACGACAACGGCACCACTGCCACCGGTTCACTCGACGTGAACATCGTCGATGACCTGCCCAACGCCGTGGGCGACAGCAATGGCACTGCCTCGGAAACCCTGCTGACCCTCAACGGCAACGTACTGAGCAACGACGTGCAAGGCGCGGACCGGGTGACGCTCGGTGAAAACAGCGGCCCGATCACCCCCGGTACCTTCACCGGCACCTACGGCACTTTGGTGCTGAATGCCAACGGCACCTACACCTACACCCTGAACACCAGCGATGCCGACTTCCAGGCGTTGCACGGCGGCGGCAATGGCACGGAAACCTTCGCCTATACGCTGACAGACGCCGATGGCGACAGCAGCACCGCCAACCTGGTGCTGCAAATCCACAACAACGATGACCCGATCACGATTGGCGGTTTGAATACTGAGGGCGGTGAGTTGACCGTCTTCGAGAAAAACCTCGGCGACGGCAGCGCACCGGACGCCACTGCCCTGACCCAGAACGGCACCTTCACCGTCGCCGCCCTCGATGGCGTAACCACCCTGACCGTCGGCGGCATAGCTGTGGTCACCGCTGGCGTGGCCGCCGGCTTCCCGCAATCGATCACCACTCCATTGGGCAGCACCCTGACCATTACCGGGTTCAATGCAGTAACCGGCGTGGTCAGCTACAGCTACACCCTGGTGGACAACGAAGCCCACCCGGCCGCCAGCGGCGCCAACACTTTGCCCGAGCAGTTCGCGGTGACTGTGGTCGACGACAACGGCACCACTGCTACCGGTTCCCTCGACGTGAACATCGTCGATGACCTGCCCAACGCCGTGGGCGACAGCAATGGCACTGCCTCGGAAACCCTGCTGACCCTCAACGGCAACGTGCTGAGCAACGACGTGCAAGGTGCTGACCGCGTGCCGCTCGGCGAAAACGCCGGCCCGATCACCCCCGGCACCTTCACCGGCACCTACGGCACCCTGGTGCTGAATGCCAACGGCACTTACACCTACACCCTCAACACCAGCGATGCCGACTTCAAGGCGTTGCACGGCGGTGGCGACGGCACCGAAACCTTCACCTACACAATCACCGATTCGGACGGCGACAGCAGCACCGCCAACCTGGTACTCAACGTCTACAACAACGACGATCCGGTGACCCTCGACGGCCTCAACGTGTATGGCGGTGAGCTGACGGTCTACGAAAAAAATCTCGGCGACGGCAGCAACCCCAACGCGTCGGCCCTGACCCAGAGCGGGACGTTTACCGTCACCGCCCTCGATGGCTTGCAAACCCTGACCGTCGGCGGCATCACTGTCGTCAGCGGTGGTGTGGCCGCAGGCTTCCCGCAAACTGCCGTCACGCCGTTGGGCAGCACCCTGACCATTACCGGGTTCAACGCCGCCACTGGCGTGGTGAGTTACAGCTACACCCTCAACGACAATGAAGCGCACCCGACCGCCAACGGCGCCAACAGCCTGACCGAGAACTTCAACGTCGTCGCTACCGACAGCGATGGCGACAGTGCAACCGGGCAGATCAACGTCAACATCGTCGATGACTTGCCGAAGGGCGTGGACGACAGCAATGCATCAACGGCTTCGGAAACCCTGCTGACCCTCAACGGCAACGTGCTGACCAACGACGTGCAAGGCGCCGACCGCGTGCCGCTCGGCGAAAACGCCGGCCCGATTACTCCCGGTACCTTCACCGGCACCTACGGCACTCTGGTGCTGAATGCCAACGGCACTTACACCTACACCCTCAACACCAGCGATGCCGACTTCAAAGCCCTGCACGGCGGTGGCGACGGCACCGAAACCTTCACCTACACAATCACCGATTCGGACGGCGACAGCCGTACCGCCTACCTGGTGCTCAACGTCTCCAACAACGACAATCCGGTGACCCTCGACGGCCTCAACGTGTATGGCGGTGAGCTGACGGTCTACGAAAAAAATCTCGGCGACGGCAGCAACCCCAACGCGTCGGCCCTGACCCAGAGCGGCACCTTCACCGTCACTGCTCTCGACGGTGTAACGACCCTGACTGTCGGCGGCATCGCCGTGGTCACCGCTGGCGTGGCCGCCGGCTTCCCGCAATCGATCACCACCCCGCTGGGCAGCACTCTGACCATTACCGGGTTCAACGCGGCGAGCGGCGTGGTGAGCTACAGCTACACCCTCAACGATAACGAAGCGCACCCAACCGCCAACGGTGCCAACAGCCTGCCTGAGCAGTTCGCCGTGACCGTGGTCGACGACAACGGCACCACTGCCACCGGTTCTCTCGACGTGAACATCGTCGATGACTTGCCGAAGGGCGTGGACGACAGCAATGCATCAACGGCTTCGGAAACCCTGCTGACCCTCAACGGCAACGTGCTGACCAACGACGTGCAAGGCGCCGACCGCGTGCCGCTCGGCGAAAACGCCGGGCCGATCACCCCCGGCACCTTCACCGGCACCTACGGCACCCTGGTGCTGAATGCCAATGGCACTTACACCTACACCCTCAACACCAGCGATGCGGATTTCAAAGCCCTGCACGGCGGTGGCGACGGCACCGAAACCTTCACCTACACAATCACCGATTCGGACGGCGACAGCCGTACCGCCTACCTGGTGCTCAACGTCTCCAACAACGACAATCCGGTGACCCTCGACGGCCTCAATGTGTATGGCGGTGAGCTGACGGTCTACGAAAAAAATCTCGGCGACGGCAGCAACCCTAACGCATCGGCCCTGACCCAGAGTGGCACCTTCACCGTCACTGCTCTCGACGGTGTAACGACCCTGACTGTCGGCGGCATCGCCGTGGTCACCGCTGGCGTGGCCGCCGGCTTCCCGCAATCGATCACCACCCCGCTGGGCAGCACCCTGACCATTACCGGGTTCAACGCGGCGAGCGGGGTGGTCAGTTACAGCTACACCCTCAACGACAATGAAGCGCACCCGACCGCCAACGGTGCCAACACCCTGCCTGAGCAGTTCGCCGTGACCGTGGTCGATGACAACGGCACGACCGCCACGGGCAGCCTCGATGTGAACATCGTCGACGACCTGCCGAAAGGCGTGTACGACAGCAATGCATCAACGGCTTCGGAAACCCTGCTGACCCTCAACGGCAACGTGCTGAGCAACGACGTGCAAGGCGCCGACCGCGTACCGCTCGGCGAAAACGCCGGCCCTATCACCCCCGGCACCTTCACCGGCACCTACGGCACTCTGGTGCTGAATGCCAACGGCACTTACACCTACACCCTCAACACCAGCGATGCCGACTTCAAAGCCCTGCACGGCGGTGGCGACGGCACCGAAACCTTCACCTACACAATCACCGATTCGGACGGCGACAGCAGCACCGCCAACCTGGTGCTCAACGTCTACAACAACGACAATCCGGTGACCCTCGACGGCCTCAACGTGTATGGCGGTGAGCTGACGGTCTACGAAAAAAATCTCGGCGACGGCAGCAACCCCAACGCATCGGCCCTGACCCAGAGCGGGACGTTTACCGTCACCGCCCTCGACGGTGTAACGACCCTGACTGTCGGCGGCATCGCCGTGGTCACCGCTGGCGTGGCCGCCGGCTTCCCGCAATCGATCACCACCCCGCTGGGCAGCACCCTGACCATTACCGGGTTCAACGCGGCGAGCGGGGTGGTCAGTTACAGCTACACCCTCAACGACAATGAAGCGCACCCGACCGCCAACGGTGCCAACACCCTGCCTGAGCAGTTCGCCGTGACCGTGGTCGATGACAACGGCACGACCGCCACGGGCAGCCTCGATGTGAACATCGTCGACGACCTGCCGAAAGGCGTGGACGACAGCAATGCATCAACGGCTTCGGAAACCCTGCTGACCCTCAACGGCAACGTGCTGAGCAACGACGTGCAAGGCGCCGACCGCGTGCCGCTCGGCGAAAACGCCGGGCCGATCACCCCCGGCACCTTCACCGGCACCTACGGCACCCTGGTGCTGAATGCCAATGGCACTTACACCTACACCCTCAACACCAGCGATGCCGACTTCAAAGCCCTGCACGGCGGTGGCGACGGCACCGAAACCTTCACCTACACAATCACCGATTCGGACGGCGACAGCAGCACCGCCTACCTGGTGCTCAACGTCTACAACAACGACGATCCGGTGACCCTCAACGGCCTCAACGTGTATGGCGGTGAGCTGACGGTCTACGAAAAAAATCTCGGCGACGGCAGCAACCCCAACGCATCGGCCCTGACCCAGAGCGGCACCTTCACCGTCACTGCACTCGACGGCGTAACGACCCTGACCGTGGGCGGCATCACTGTCGTCAGCGGAGGCGTGGCCGCCAGCTTCCCGCAAACGGCCGTTACGCTACTGGGCAGCACCCTGACCATCACCGATTACAACGCGGCGAGCGGGGTGGTCAGCTACAGCTACACCCTCAACGATAACGAAGCCCATCCAACCGCCAACGGCGCCAACAGCCTGACCGAGAACTTCAACGTCGTCGCTATCGACAGCAATGGCGACACGGCGACCGGGCAGATCAACGTCAACATCATCGATGACTTGCCGAGCGCCAAACCTGACTCGTCGTCGGTAGTGGAGGGCGGCACCGTCAACATCAGTGTGCTGGGCAATGACGCCAGCGGCGCCGATGGTCCGGCGACGGTGGTCGGCGTGCGTGCCGGCGGCAACACCTCGACCTCGGCCATCGGCGGACTGGGTAACCAGATCAACGGCACCTATGGCTACCTGACCCTCGATGCCAACGGCAACGCGGTGTATCACAGCAACCAGGATTCCGTCGGCGATCCGGGCGCCACTGACACGTTCACCTACACCGTACGTGATGCCGATGGCGATGAAAGCACCACCACCATCACCATCGACGTCGCCAGCAGCACGATCAAGGCCAACCCCGATAGCGACGTGACGGTCTACGAAAAAGCCCTCGACCTGAGCAAGGACGGGCTGGACCTGGTCGCCGGTACGGTCACCGGCAGCGACCCGGGCAACACTGGCGAAACTGCGTCCGGGACCCTGGTCGGTTCGGTCTCGGGTGCCAGCGGCGCGCTCACCTACACCTTGGTCGGCAGCGCGACAGGCACCTACGGAAAGATCCTGATCAACCCCGACGGCAGCTATACCTACACCCTGACCTCGGCTCCGAAAACCTTGCCGAATGCCAACGACGGGCCGAACAGCCTGAGTGAAAGCTTCACCTACAAAGCGACCGATGCGCTGGGCAACAGCAGCACCAGCACCATCGTGGTCAACATTGTCGATGACGTGCCCAAGGCGGTGGCAACGGATCGCTCGGTGGCGGCGGTGGAGATCGATTCCAACCTGCTGATCGTGCTCGACGTCTCCGGCAGCATGGCCGACCCATCCGGCGTGTCGGGCCTGTCGCGCCTGGCCCTGGCCAAGCAGGCCATCAGTGCCTTGCTGGATAAATACGATGACCTCGGCGATGTGAAAGTGCAGCTCGTCACCTTCAGCAGCAGCGCTACCGACATGACCTCAGTGTGGGTCGATGTCGCGACCGCCAAGACGCTGCTGGCCAGCCTCACCGCGAACGGCGGGACCAACTACGACGCGGCCGTGGTGACCATGCAGGCCGCGTTCAACACCTCGGGCAAACTGACCGGTGCGCAAAACGTCGGCTACTTCTTCTCCGACGGCAAGCCCACCACCGGCCAGGAAATCGGCACTGCCGACGAAACCGCGCTGAAAGCCTTCCTCGATGCCAACAACATCAAGAACTACGCGATCGGCCTGGGCAGTGGCGTGAGCAACGCCAACCTCGATCCGCTGGCCTACGACGGCATCAGCCACACCAACACCAATGCGGTGGTGGTCACTGACCTCAACCAACTCAACTCGGTGCTGTCCGGCACCGTGGTCGGCTCACCGGTCACCGGTTCGTTGCTGGGTGAGGGCGGCACGTTCGGCGCTGATGGCGGTTTCATCAAATCCATCGTGGTCGACGGCACTACCTACACTTACGATCCAAACGCCCTCAGCGGCCAGGGTTCGTTGACGTCAAGCGGCGGCACCAACCACGGTACCTTCAACACCGTGAACAACACGGTGAGCATCGCCACCAACAACGGCGGCACGTTGGTGATCAACCTCGACACTGGCGATTACAACTACACCTCGCAGAAAACCACTGCGGTGGTGATCACCGAGAACATCGGCTTCACCGCCAGCGACAACGATGGCGACCTCGCCAGCTCGACGCTGACCGTGAAAGTGATCCCCAACGCGCCTCCGGTGGCGGTGGACGACCACGTCATCACCAACGTGCTCTCGGGCACCATCGTGGTGCCGGGCGAACTGTTGCTGGCCAACGACACCGACCCCAATGGCGACCAACTTTCGGCGACACCGACCTCGTTCAACACCGGCTGGGTCGTGAAAGGCGCGGACTTCACCGGCACCGGCGCGATCAGCTTCGCCGGCGAAAACAACAACCCCGGCAACCAGAATCTGGCCAACGTGCGCAACGCCTTTGCGGCCAACGCGGCGACCATGACGGCGCTGCTGGTGGTCAGTGGTTATCTTGGCGCAGCGAACAACTCCAATGGCAACAATGAAGACTTCATCACGGTCAAGCTGAATCAAGGTGAGACACTCAACCTCAATCACAACCTGGATGACGGGCACATCACGATGGAGTATTCGCTCAACGGTGGGGCGTTCGTAAGCATCGCCGATGGTGACACCATCACCGCAGGCGCCGATGGCACTTACCAGATCCACGTGACCAACATCGCCAATTCCAGTGGCGGCAATAAGAATGGGGCAGAAAACTACGAACTGACCATGACCGTCAACTACGCCGGAGCACACGAAGTCACCACGGACTACCACGGCACCTACACCGCCAACGACAACCACGGCGGCAGCGACTCGGCCAACCTGACCATCAGCTATCAGGACGGCCATACCCTCACCGGTACCAGTGGGGATGACGTACTGGTGGCGGGCACGGGCAACAACATCATCAATGCCGGCGACGGCAACGATGTGCTCACTGCCGGTTCCGGCAACAACGAGCTGCATGGTGGCGCCGGCAATGATCTGCTCTTCAGCGGCCAGGGCAATGACATCCTTGATGGCGGCACGGGTATCGACACGGCCAGTTACGCCCACGCCACGGCTGGGGTGACGGTCGGCCTCAGCCTGCCGGGTGGGCAAAACACTCTCGGTGCCGGCACTGACACCCTGAGCGGTATCGAAAACCTCATCGGCTCGAACTTCAACGACACCCTGACCGGCGACAACACTAACAACATGATCAATGGCGGTCTTGGCAACGACATCCTCAGCGGCGGGGGCGGCGATGACTTGCTGATTGGTGGCCTGGGCAATAACACCCTGACCGGGGGGGCGGGGGGCGATACCTTCCAGTGGTTCAAGGGCAACAGTGGTCATGACGTGATCACTG
>NZ_JAHBDE010000043.1:0-36587 GCF_019956175.1 Pseudomonas sp. BF-R-30
CCGCGACCCCGTCCCCCCCAAAGTCGGGGATAGCTGCCCGTGCCATAACTTCCCGGCCTGCCGCCTGCGACCGCGCCAACGCCTTTACTGCGGGCGTCTCACGGGCGTTTTCGCCGATTGGTATGGAAGTTGCCGAACTCCCTGCCAACTGCCCCATCCCCAAGGGGCAGGTACTTCGACAGAGGGAACACTCATGCACCCGTTACTGTGCAAAACCGCGTCCGCCCTGGTTGTGACTGCTCTAGCCCAAGGTATTGCCCAGGCCGCGCTGTTTGCCGTAGACCCCGGCCCCTACCTGCCAGCCAATGGCAATTTCGCCGCCTGGTATCAAGACAGCCACGGCCGAACCCTTGACCTGTGTTTATCAAAGGCTGTCAGTTCCAGGGTTGCCAGCGCGCCGGGCGCCCCGACTTACATGTGCTCGCTGATCCCTAATCCCGGCATTTTCGATGACACGCAACCGTTGGTCTTCCCGACCAATTTCCCCGACGAAGCGTTCTGGGCAACAGGCGAAACAACTATCGTCGATGCCGCCCGAGGCATCGACCTGACCTATGTCTCGGCGCTCGAAGCAGCCTTCAGTGGTGGGGATCCACTGGAGGGCGACCAGATCAGCTTCGCCCGGATCCGTGTTCGCATCGACGTGGCCACCGCTGGCACTTATGTCATCACCCACCCTTACGGCGTCGAAGTGTTCAACGTCGAGACTCCCGGCCGTCGGGCGATCAACATGACCCGGGACATTGGCATCGGCGCGCCAAAAACCTACAACGGCGCACTCAAGGGCGACGTCGGGCCGTTCCTGCGCAGCGTCAATGGCCCCTACACCGAGACCAACCCGAGCACGGGCCAGGCCGAACAATTCGTCGGCGATCCGAACCTCACCGAAGCCGTCACCGGCAGCCCGTTCAACACCAACTACGTGCGCATCGAAGGCCCCAATGGCCTGGACTTGCGCACCAACCTCTTCGCCGTATCCGGCAAGTTGTCGTCGGTGGTCCGTCCGACCCCGGTGATCGCCGAGCGCAGCACCTACTCGCGACAGGCCGGCACCAGCGCCCCGGTGGCCCAGCAGGACGTGTTCGTGATGGCCCCGCCGCCACCCGCCACCGTGACCCTGGACAGCAACAATCCGCTGCTGAACTTCACCGAAGCCAATACCACCGGCCACTGGTATGCACAGTCGCCGAACAACCCGACGTTGCCGAGCACCTTGCAGGTGACCGCCGACAACCACCTGGCCATCACCAGCAGCGCGCCGACCATATTGCCCATGCCGTTGACCGACCTGGTGACGATCTCACGCGCCGAGTACAGCCTGAGCACCGGGCAAATCACCATCGTGGCTTCGACCAGCGATGAAACGTCGCCACCGGTGCTCACCGCCACCTCCGGCACCGGTATCGCCATCGGCGCCCTGAGTGGTGACGGCGCCGTGAAAAGCCTGGCCACCGGCATCTCGCCGATTCCGCCAGCCCAGGTTCGTGTGTCGTCCTCCAATGGCGGCAGCGATACCGAAGAAGTGGTCATCGTGCAATGAACGCCCACATGCCCGGATCCTCATCAGGAGGCATCATGAACAAATGGCCACGCCTGGCGCTCAACGCCCTGGGACTGACTCTATCGCTGACCGGCAGTGCTTTCGCGCAACTCGCCGCCGTCGATCCCGGTCCTTACACCTTTGCCACCGGGAAATTCCCGATCTGGTATCAGGACAACAATCAACTGTCGATGGAGCTGTGCCAGTCCCGCGCCGCCAGCTCGCGGGTGGCAGCCAGCGTGCCACCGGCCTACATGTGCACCCTGCTGCCGACACCGGGCATTTTCGACGACACCCTGCCAATGGTGTTCCCGGATAACTGGCCAGACGAAGCCTTCTGGTTCCTTGCCGAGACCAGCATCCCCAACAACACCGCCGGCTATGGCATGGACGTCTATGTCGCCGGGATCGAGGCTGCATTTGCCGGTGGCAACCCGCTCGATGGCGACCAGATCAGCTTCGCGCGGATTCGTCTGCGGGTGAACATTCCCGTTGCCGGGACCTACACCATCACCCACCCCTATGGCGTGGAAACGGTCAACGTCACCACCACCGGGCGCCGGGCGATCAACATCACCAGGGACGTCGGCATCGGTGCGCCGGGGGTTTTCAGCGGTGCGGTCAACGGTGCGATCGGGCCGTTCCTGCGCAGCGTCAACGGCCCCTACACCGAGGTGAACCCGGACACCGGCGCCATCGAAACCTTCGTCGGCGACCCCAACCTCACCGAAGCCGTGACCGGCAGCCCCAACAACACCAACTTCGTGCGCATCCAGGGTCCGGCCGGGACCATCCAGACCAACCTCTTCACCCTGTCCGGCAAGGTGCTCGACAACCGCGCGCAGACCGCGGTGGACATGACCCGTGCCACTTACCGCCGCATAGCCGGCACGGGCGGCAACACCACCCGGGTCGAAGTGTTTGCCAAAGCCGCCAACGGTTCGACCCTGTGCTTTCGCGAAAGCATCGCCCTGGTCCCCGGCCCGCCTGTGTCACCTTGCCAGACCAACATGGTGAGCGATAACAACGGCGTGTTCTTCGCCCAGAATCTGCTGGCCAACGCAACGGTGCCGCCGGTCGTGGTGGTCACCGCCACCAACCCCGCCGGGACCACCCGCCCGACTGCGGTGTCGAGCAAGCTCTCGGACGTGGTGAAAATCCAGACCGCCCGTTACGACTGGAGCAACCACAGCCTGCTGATCGAGGCCACTTCCACAGACGAAGTGGTGGTACCGGACATGGTCGCCCAGGGTTACGGGCGGCTGTCGAAAACCGGAATCCTGCAACGCCTGACGGTGGCTGAGTTGACCCAACCCCCTGCAACCGTAACGGTCAAGTCCGCTGCCGGCGGCAGTGACATCGAGCCGGTCGTGGTCGTCGGCACTGCACCGGACACCGGCGCGAACCAGGCACCGATCTCCGTCGCCGATACCGGCAGCACCAGCTTCGGCGTGCCGATCACCCTCAACCTGCTGGCCAACGACAGGGACCCGGACGGCAATACGCCACTGAGCATTACCGCGCTGACCCAACCGGCCGCCAGCCAGGGCACGGTGGCATTGAGCGGCACTACGGCGGTGGTCTACACCCCTCCTGCTGTCGTCAACGCGCCGTTGACCACGACCTTCACCTACAAGGCCCAGGACGTCAAAGGCCTGGCCTCGACGACAGCGGCAACCGTGAGCATGACCGTGTCGCCTAACCGACCTCCGGTGGCCGTCGCCGATGCCGTCACGACACTGGGTGTGGCGATTCCAATCAACGTGCTGGCCAACGACACCGATCCAGAAGGCAATGTGCCGCTAGCCGTCGCCGGCTTCACTCAACCGCTGGCAGGTGGCGGCACCGTCAGCAGTAACGGCACGGTGCTCACCTACACCCCACCGGCCACCGTCACCACGGCCTTCACCACGACCTTCACCTACTTTGCCCGGGACAGTTTCGGCGCCCAATCGACGTCGCCAGCCACGGTCACGGTGCAGGTCTCGCCACGGCCTGCTGCGGAAACCTTCGCAGTGACCACCGCAACGGTGAGAGCCCGCTCCAACAACCGCTTCACCTGGGACTTTGCCGGCACCTCATCGGTGACCACCGGCAACACCATCACCATCAAGGTCACCACTCCGACCGGGCTGGTCACCCTGGGCACCACCACCGTACCGGCGAATGGACGCTGGCGGTTGACCGTGAACAACACCACCACGGTCGTTCCGTCGGCGAACCCGACCGCCACGATCACCTCGTCCCAAGGCTCCGTGCGCACGGTGCCGGTGATCGCCAACTGAGCCCGCGCCCCATTAACCACGCAGGTTGATGGGGCCGGCTTCAACCCTATGGAAAACCGCGACCTCGGGTGGGGGGACGCGGTTTTTTGCCGGGTGCATTGATGGGAGTAATCCAGCGGTGGTCTGGCTGCCATCACTGGAGCGGTGCCCGGACCTGGCTCAATCCCACAGGTATTCAGTACATCTGAAAGATCTCGATCGACTGGCAGGCCCTCTTCGCGGGCAAGCCCGCTCCCACAGGGGATTGTGTGCATCTTTGAGAAATTGGTCGGCTGGCAGGCCGCCATCGCGAGCAAGCTCGCTCCCACAGAAGAGCAAAGGCAGAGCGGCGTACACCCACGCTCTTCACCACTCATCAGGCCGAGCGTTAGCTCGCCTGCAGCTTTTGATCTTGATCCACCCGCCCCCTCGGCAGGCTGAGTGGAGGTGTTCATCCGGGGATTGGCGCGCAGCGCCGTTCGACGCAGTCGAACACATCGCATGTAGGTGCCAGCGAAGCCAACCGGAGGGCGATGCCCCCGGAGGAATGCCGGAGCGAAGGAACCCCGAGCCTTGGCGAGGGGCCGTACGTAAGGGGCGAGACTTTTTGGTTCCTTTTGTGTCGTTTGACAAAAGGGACTCGCCGTAAGGGCGAAACCATAAGCAGCCGTTACCGCAGCAACGGATATGTACTCAGACCCCCAACCTGATCGACAGCCGCTCGGCCAACGCCTTGGCCTGGCTCGCCACATCGGTGACGGCGGTACTTTCCCACCACATGCCACGCAACGGCGGGCCCATGGCAAACAAACGGCGGGCAGGCTGCCCCTCGGCGTTCAGGACCGCACCATCGACCTCTGCCGCGATGCCCAAGGCCAGCGGCCCGGGCCGGACCAGGCCTCGGGCGAGCAGTTGCCGGGGCAGCGGTCGCGCGACCCGGCGCCAGTCGTATTCGATACCGCTGGAGTTGATCAGGGCGACACCGCTGACCACACAGGTCTGCGCCTCACCCCGCCGTCGAAGGCGGATACTCACCTCGCCATTCAGCGACGGCTCGAGGCCCTGGTAAGAGGCTGCGTGAATACGTAACCGCCCTTCTTTATACAAGCGCTCAACCAGTTCGGCACTCAAGGGTGGCGAACGGTGATGATGGCTTTCCCACCACGGCCGCACATGCCGCACGAACTGCCGACGCTGCACGTCGGTCGCCTGATGCCACAAGCGGCCGATGTGTGCCCGCACCGTGTCCAGCGGCGCCTGCCAGTCGATGCCTTGGGCGATGGCGTCCCGGCAGTGCCGACGCAGTTCGCGCATCAACTGGCGAGGTGTGCGGATGCTCTGATCCTGCGCGAGAAAATCCACCCAGGCCGGTGGCTGGCGACGCACATGGGGCAGCAGCCCATGGCGGGAAAACACTTCGATCGGCCCACGATGCCCGGCCTGTTCCAGCGACACCACAGCATCGACCATGGTCAGGCCCGAGCCGATGATCATGACCGTCGCTTGCGGATCGAGTTGCCGCATGGCCGCCACATCCCACGGATCGAGGGCTGCTGCGTTCAAGCCGCTGGACCGGGTTTGCGGGGTGCGCGCGGCGGGAAACATCCCGGTGGCCAGCACCGCAAAAGCGCCCTGCAAGCATCGGCCGTCGCTCAGGGTCAACCGCACGGCGTCTGCATCGGCTTGCAAATCGACCACCTCGTCTTGCACATGCTCGACCGTCGAACCGACCAAGGCGCCCACCGCCTGCGCTTCTGCCAGGCGCTGCCGGGCGTACAGGCCGAAAACGCCCCGAGGCGGAAACAACTCGCTGATCGGCACATGCTGCTGATCCGATTCCGGCCATCCGCCCGCCTCGATGTACTCGGTCAGCCATTGGGTCAGGTCGTCGGCGTTGTCCGGGTCAACACTCATACGCGCCGCATTGCCGTTGAGCGTATGACCCAGTTCCACCGCGCTGTAGGCTTCACCCCGCCCCAACCCGGCCCGGGGCTCGATCACCAGCACCCGGCGCCGGCCCGGCAAACGCATCAACTGCGCCGCCAACATTGCGCCACTGAGGCCGCCACCGACAATCAGGATGTCGGCGTCATTGTTCAAGGTCTGGCCCATCCATGCACTCCCTGTTCAGATCACCACATTACGTACAAACTTCGCCGCCACCACCCCGTCGTTGCGATAACAGTGTGGCTGGTTGCTGGCAAACATAAAGAATTCACCCGCCGCGATATGCTGTGGCTGGTCGCCGAGCATAACGGTCAGGCACCCTTCGAAGACATAAATCTGCTCGCTCCAGCCATCGGCGTCCGGCTCCGACGGATACACCTCGCCCGGTTGCAGGCACCATTCCCACTGCTCGACTTCGCGGCTGGCCTGGGCCTTGGAAAGCAACACCGCCCTGCTGCCAGGGATCGTGCCGGTCCAGGCCAGCTCATTGATACGGCTGGGATCGCGGGCGTCGGGGGCCTGGATCAAATCACTGAAGGCAACGTCCAGGGCTTCGGCCACCCGGTCGAGGGTGGTCAGGCTGACGTTCTTTTCCCCTGCCTCGATCGCCACCAGCATTCGACGGCTGACACCGGACTTTTCGGCCAGCGCGGTCTGGCTCAGGTCGGCGGCATGACGTAAACGACGGACGTTTTGACTGACGTGCTGGAGGACCGAAGCCCGCTGGGTAGAATCTTTGTGCACTATATTGCTCACTGAGTGGGGTTGGGCAGTATACTGCGCAACATTCGACGCATTGTGCGTCCCCCTCCAGTAGCGTGCAAGGTCATGACGTCGGTGAATTCCCCAAAGGCTTCCTCCCGTTTTACAAGGTTCAGCAAGGCCGAATGCGTGCTGGTACTGATCACGATGGTCTGGGGCGGTACCTTCCTGCTGGTACAGCATGCGATGACCGTCAGCGGCCCGATGTTTTTCGTCGGCCTGCGCTTTGCCGCCGCCGCGAGCATCGTCGCCCTGTTTTCCTGGCGTCACCTGCGCGACCTGACCCTGTTCGAACTCAAGGCCGGGTCGTTTATCGGCGTGGCGATCATGCTCGGCTACGGCTTGCAGACGGTCGGGCTGCAGAGCATTCCCAGCAGCCAATCGGCATTCATTACCGCGCTGTACGTCCCGTTTGTGCCGTTGCTGCAATGGCTGGTGCTGGGGCGGCGCCCGGGGTTGATGCCGAGCATCGGCATCATGCTGGCCTTTACCGGGTTGATGTTGTTGTCCGGGCCGTCAGGTGCGTCGTTCAATTTCAGCCCCGGTGAAATCGCCACCTTGATCAGCGCCGTGGCCATTGCGGCCGAGATCATCCTGATCAGCACCTATGCCGGCCAGGTCGATGTGCGCCGGGTGACGGTGGTGCAACTGGCGGTCACTTCGGTGCTGTCGTTCCTGATGGTGGTGCCGACCAACGAAGCGATTCCGGACTTCTCCTGGTTGCTGTTGTGCAGCGCGCTGGGGCTCGGGGCGGCGAGCGCGGCGATTCAGGTGGCGATGAACTGGGCACAGAAAAGCGTGTCACCGACCCGCGCAACCCTGATCTATGCCGGTGAGCCGGTATGGGCCGGGATAGTCGGGCGCATTGCCGGGGAGCGCTTGCCGGCGATTGCCCTGGTCGGGGCCGGATTGATTGTGGCGGCGGTGATTGTCAGCGAATTGAAGACCAAGGGTAAGGCTGCGGCGCCTGAGGAAGAGCTGGAAGAGGAAACTCAGCGATAAACCGCCGGTTCCGCATCGCCAGATCAATCGCCTTCGCGAGCAAGCCCGCTCCCACAGGGGATTTGTGTCGTTCACAAATCCCCTGTGGGAGCGGGCTTGCTCGCGAAGGGGCCGGAACGGGCTCCCCGACCTCTCTCTGAAACAATGTGAATCAGGGCGTTTCCGTCTACCGTGTAGGATTCTGCGACAGCTTGGCGTTTGGTGATCCGGGAGCTGGCACGTATGATGCTTCACAAACTTCCGCAGATTAGAAGCCTATGTCCCTGATAGTTCTACTGCTTCTGCCTTTCATAGGCAGCTGTTTGGCGGCCGTGTTGCCGCACAATGCCCGTAACACCGAATCCCTGCTGGCTGGCCTGATCGCCCTGATCGGCACCGTTCAGGTCGCCTTCCTGTACCCGCAGATCGCCGATGGCGGCGTCATTCGCGAAGAGTTTTCATGGCTGCCCAGCCTGGGCCTGAACTTTGTCCTGCGCATGGACGGTTTCGCCTGGCTGTTCTCCATGCTGGTGCTGGGCATAGGCACCCTGGTTTCGCTGTACGCGCGCTACTACATGTCGCCGAACGATCCGGTGCCGCGATTCTTCGCGTTTTTCCTGGCCTTCATGGGCGCCATGCTCGGGCTGGTGATCTCCGGCAACCTGATCCAGATCGTGTTTTTCTGGGAGCTGACCAGCCTCTTCTCGTTCCTGTTGATTGGCTACTGGCACCATCGCGCCGATGCCCGGCGCGGCGCCTACATGGCGCTGATGGTGACCGGTGCGGGCGGTTTGTGCCTGCTGGCGGGGGTCATGCTGCTCGGCCATGTGGTCGGCAGCTATGACCTGGACAAGGTCCTGGCCGCCGGCGATCTGATTCGCGCCCATGCCCTCTACCCGATTCTATTACCCCTGATCCTGATTGGCGCCTTGAGCAAAAGCGCACAGTTCCCCTTCCATTTCTGGCTGCCCCACGCCATGGCCGCGCCGACGCCCGTGTCGGCGTACCTGCACTCGGCGACCATGGTCAAGGCCGGGGTTTTCCTGCTCGCACGGCTATGGCCTTCGCTTTCGGGCAGTGAAGAATGGTTCTACATCGTCAGTGGCGCCGGCGCCTGCACCCTGTTGCTCGGGGCGTATTGCGCGATGTTCCAGAACGACCTCAAGGGATTGCTGGCCTACTCGACCATCAGCCACCTGGGCCTGATCACCCTGTTGCTTGGCTTGAACAGCCCGCTGGCCGCCGTCGCCGCGGTGTTCCACATCCTCAACCATGCGACGTTCAAGGCCTCGCTGTTCATGGCCGCCGGGATCATCGACCACGAAAGTGGCACCCGCGATATCCGCAAACTCAGCGGCCTGTACAAGCTGATGCCGTTTACCGCCACCCTGGCCATGGTCGCCAGCGCCTCGATGGCCGGCGTGCCGTTGCTCAATGGCTTCCTGTCCAAGGAAATGTTCTTCGCCGAAACCGTCTTCATCAATGCCACGCGCTGGATCGAACTGAGCTTGCCGATCGTGGCAACCATTGCCGGTACCTTCAGCGTGGCTTACTCCCTGCGTTTCACCGTGGACGTGTTTTTCGGCCCGCCCGCGACCGACCTGCCACACACACCCCACGAGCCACCACGCTGGATGCGCGCGCCGGTCGAGTTGCTGGTGTTCGCCTGCCTGCTGGTGGGAATTTTCCCGGCCCAGATAGTCGGCCCGCTGCTCGCGGCGGCGGCGCAACCGGTAGTCGGCGGCACGCTGCCCGAGTACAGCCTGGCCATCTGGCACGGCCTGAACGCGCCGATGATCATGAGCCTGATCGCATTGTCCTGCGGCACCCTGCTCTATCTGCTGCTGCGCAATCAATTCAAGCGCGGACGTTTCGATCATCCGCCCGTCATCGGCCGCCTGGACGGCAAGCACCTGTTCGAATGCACGCTGGTCGCCATCATGCGCCTGGCCCGTCGCCTGGAGCCCCGGATTGGCACCAGGCGCCTGCAAATGCAGTTGTTCCTGGTGGTGCTCGCCGCCGTACTGGCCGGGTTGATTCCCATGCTCCACAGCAGCCTTCACTGGGGTGACCGGCCGAAAATCCCGGGGTCGATCGTCTTCGTCACCTTGTGGTTGCTGGCCATCGCCTGCGCCCTTGGCGCGGCCTATCAGGCCAAGTACCACCGTCTCGCGGCCCTGACCATGGTCAGCGTCTGCGGCCTGATGACCTGCGTCACCTTCGTCTGGTTTTCCGCGCCGGACCTGGCCCTGACCCAACTGGCGGTCGAAGTGGTGACCACAGTGCTGATCCTGCTGGGCCTGCGCTGGCTGCCACGACGGATCGAGGAGGTCTCGCCGTTGCCGGGCAGCCTGCGCCGGGCGCGGGTGCGGCGTATCCGCGACTTGCTGCTGTCGACCTCGGTCGGTGTCGGCATGGCGTTGCTGGCCTACGCCATGCTGACGCGCCAGACCCCCAACGATATTTCCTCGTTCTATCTCAGTCGCGCCTTGCCCGAAGGCGGCGGCAGCAACGTGGTCAACGTGATGCTGGTGGACTTCCGTGGTTTCGACACCCTCGGTGAAATCACCGTGCTGGTGGCCGTGGCGCTGACCGTGTACGCCCTGCTGCGTCGCTTCCGTCCGCCGAAAGAAAGCCTGCAACTGCCGGCCCAGCAACGCCTGCTCGCGCCGGATGTGGTTACCGACCTGGTCAACCCGCGTCACGCCAGCGACACCGCGCTCGGTTTCATGATGGTGCCGGCGGTGCTGGTGCGCCTGCTGTTGCCGGTGGCGCTGGTGGTCTCGTTCTACCTGTTCATGCGCGGGCACAATCAACCGGGCGGCGGTTTTGTCGCCGGGCTGGTGATGTCGGTGGCGTTCATCCTGCAATACATGGTCGCCGGCACGCAGTGGGTCGAGGCACAAATGAGCCTGCGGCCACTGCGCTGGATGGGCACGGGACTGATGATTGCCACGGCCACGGGCCTGGGCGCGATGGTTGTCGGCTATCCGTTCCTGACCACCCACACCTGGCATTTCTCGTTGCCGCTGCTGGGTGACATTCACCTGGCCAGCGCGCTGTTCTTCGACATCGGTGTGTACGGCGTGGTGGTCGGCTCGACACTGTTGATCCTCACCGCCCTCGCCCACCAATCGGTGCGCGGCCACAAAACCGCCGCCCAGCCCAGATCCGTTGCCGCCAAAGGAGCCGTCTGATGGAAGAAGTCATCGCAATCGCCATCGGCG
Source organism: Pseudomonas sp. BF-R-30 (assembly GCF_019956175.1). Lineage (NCBI taxonomy): Bacteria > Pseudomonadati > Pseudomonadota > Gammaproteobacteria > Pseudomonadales > Pseudomonadaceae > Pseudomonas > Pseudomonas sp. BF-R-30. The sequence continues at coordinate 10,722 of NZ_JAHBDE010000043.1, forward strand.
TACTGGCCGCGTCCGGCGTCTGGCTGATCCTGCGCCCACGGACGTTCCAGGTGGTCATGGGCCTGTGCCTGCTGTCCTACGGGGTCAATCTGTTCATCTTCAGCATGGGCAGCCTGTTCATCGGCAAGGAACCGATCATCAAGGACGGCGTGCCGCAGGACCTGTTGCACTACACCGACCCGCTGCCGCAGGCACTGGTGTTGACGGCGATCGTCATCAGCTTTGCCATGACCGCGCTGTTCCTGGTGGTGCTGCTGGCTTCCCGGGGCCTGACCGGCACCGACCATGTGGATGGCCGGGAGCCCAAAGAATGATGGCGATGACTCACCTGATCGTCGCGCCCATTCTGCTGCCGCTGCTGACCGCCGCGATCATGCTGATGCTTGGCGAGAAGCACCGGCCGCTCAAGGCCAGGATCAATCTGTTCTCCAGCCTGCTCGGGCTGGGCATTGCCGTGGCGTTGTTGCAATGGACACAGACCACCGGCGTGCCCGGCTCCATCGGTGTGTACCTGCCGAGCAACTGGCAAGTGCCGTTCGGCCTGGTGCTGGTGGTCGATCGCCTGTCGGCGCTGATGCTGGTGCTGACCGGCATCATCGGCGTCAGTGCCCTGCTGTTCGCCATGGCCCGCTGGGACAGCGCCGGTTCGAGTTTTCACGCGCTGTTTCAGATCCAGTTGATGGGTCTTTACGGCGCATTCCTCACCGCGGACCTGTTCAACCTGTTCGTGTTCTTCGAGGTGCTGCTGGCCGCGTCCTACGGCTTGATGCTCCACGGTTCGGGCCGGGCGCGGGTGTCGTCGGGACTGCATTACATCTCGATCAACCTGCTGGCCTCGTCGCTGTTCCTGATTGGCGCGGCGCTGATCTATGGGGTCACCGGCACGCTGAACATGGCCGACCTGGCGGTGAAAATCCCGCTGGTGTCCGAAGCTGATCGCGGTTTGCTACACGCTGGCGCGGGGATCCTGGCCATCGCGTTCCTGGCCAAGGCCGGCATGTGGCCGCTGAACTTCTGGCTGGTGCCGGCCTACTCCTCGGCCAGCGCGCCGGTGGCGGCGATGTTCGCGATCATGACCAAGGTCGGCGTGTACACCTTGCTGCGCCTGTGGACGTTGCTGTTCTCCGCCCAGGCCGGGGCATCGGCGTTCTTTGGCGGCGACTGGCTGATCTACGGTGGGATGGCGACCATCGTCTGCGCTGCCATTGCGATCCTCGCCGCGCAACGCCTGGAGCGCATGGCCAGCCTGAGCATCCTGGTGTCGGCGGGCATTCTGTTGTCGACCATCGGCTTCGCCCAGCCGAACCTGGTTGGCGCTGCGCTGTTCTATCTGTTCAGCTCGACCCTGGCGTTGAGCGCCCTGTTCCTGCTGGCCGAGCTGATCGAGCGCTCGCGCTCGGCCAACGAAGTCCTGCTCGAAGATGAAGCCGAACTGCTGCCGCGGCCACTGGAATCCCTGCATCCGCCCAAAGGCACCAACCTCGACGACGACCAGAAAGCCGTGGTCGGCCAGGTGATTCCCTGGACCATGGCGTTTCTCGGTCTGAGCTTCATCGCCTGCGCCTTGCTGATCATCGGCATGCCGCCGCTTTCTGGCTTTATCGGCAAACTCGGGTTGATCGGCGCCCTGCTCAATCCGCTAGGCCTGGGCAACAGCGGCGACACACCGGTTTCCAATGCCGCGTGGGGTCTGTTGGTGTTGTTGATCGTGTCTGGGCTGGCATCGCTGATCGCGTTTTCGCGCCTGGGCATCCAGCGTTTCTGGACGCCTGCGGAACGACCATCGCCCCTGTTGCGACGCCTTGAATGCGTACCGATCTTCGCCCTGCTGGGCCTGAGCATTGCGCTGACCTTCAAGGCCGATCCGCTGCTGCGCTACACCCAGGCCGCCGCCGATGCCCTGTACAACCCGCAGCAATACGTGATGGCGGTGCTCGACACACGCGTCGTACCGAACCCGTCGGCCGTAGCGGCCCCGCAGGAGGTGCAGCCATGAAGCGCCTGTTTCCGGCACCGCTGCTATCGCTGGCATTGTGGCTGCTGTGGCTGTTGCTGAACCTGTCGATCAGCCCCGGCAACCTGCTGCTGGGTGCCGCGTTGGGATTCTGTGCGCCATTGATGATGCGCAGGCTGCGTCCGCTGCCGGTGCGCATCCGTCGTCCCTGGGTAATCCTGCGCCTGATCCTGGTGGTCGGGCGCGATGTGCTGGTGTCCAACCTCGCCGTGGCCTGGAGCGTGCTCAATGCCGGTCGCCGCCCGCCTCGCTCGCAATTCATCAAGGTACCGCTGGACTTGCGTGACGCCAACGGCCTGGCCGCGCTGTCGATGATCACCACAGTGGTGCCCGGTACAGTCTGGTCGGAGCTGGCGCTGGACCGCAGCATTCTGCTGTTGCACGTCTTCGACCTGGACGATGAGGCGCTGTTCATCCAGCACTTCAAGGCGACCTACGAACGTCCGCTGATGGAGATCTTCGAATGAGCCCCTTGCTGTCGAACGCGATCCTGCTGAGCCTGTTCTTCTTTTCCCTGGCGATGATCCTGACCCTGATCCGCCTGTTCAAGGGGCCGTCGGCCCAGGATCGGGTTCTGGCGCTGGACTACCTGTACATCGTCGCGATGCTGATGATGCTGGCGCTGGGCATACGTTATGCCAGTGACACCTACTTCGAGGCGGCGTTGCTGATCGCCCTGTTCGGTTTCGTCGGCTCGTTCGCCCTGGCGAAATTCCTGCTGCGTGGCGAGGTGATCGAATGAATACGCCATTGTCGTTGTGGGTGGAGATCCCGGTGGCGATCCTGCTGGTGCTCGGCAGTCTGTTTGCCTTGATCGGCGCCACGGGCCTGCTGCGCATGAAGGACTACTTCCAGCGCATGCACCCACCGGCCCTGGCCTCGACGCTCGGGACCTGGTGCGTGGCGCTGGCTTCGATCATCTATTTTTCGGCGCTCAAGTCCGCGCCGGTATTGCACGCCTGGCTGATTCCGATCCTGCTGGCGATTACCGTGCCGGTGACGACATTGCTGTTGGCCCGGGCGGCGCTGTTTCGCAAACGCATGGCCGGGGATGATGTGCCGGCTGAGGTGAGCAGCCGGCGGACGGAGAGCGGTAGTTAGACCAAGGATTTGTATTGACTGGACTGACCCCTTCGCGAGCAAGCCCGCTCCCACATTTTGAACTGTGTACGCAGATCAATTGTGGGAGCGGGCTTGCTCGCGAAGGCGATAGACCTGTCAATACATCACGACCGGCCTGTCTCAGACCCAGGCCACCGCCAACAACCCCGCCCCCAGCACCACACACAACGGCGAGTAAACCCAGGTGTCGAGCCGGGCAAATTTCGAGCCTTTGACCTCTTTGAAAAAACCAACCAGATCCGAATCGCCAATGGCCCGGGCAAACAGCAAAATCGCAATCGCACTGAGCACCCACTGCAACGACCAGTGATGCAAGGGTGGCAGGCACCAACCCACCCGCAAGCACACCAACACGGCAATCAGCAGCAACAGCCCGGCCACCACCAGCGTGATCCAGCCTCGCGGTTTAAACGCCGGTCGCAGTTGCGCGCTGCCCACCTGCGGTACTTGCGGGACCGCCGCCACCGCCGCCCACTCGCCACCCAACGCCCAATACACATGCACCAGACTGATCGCGGCGAAGATCGTCACCAGCGATTGAGCCAACACCAGGGTCATGGTTCAGAGATCCTTGAAAGGGAAATGAACTGAACATTGTAGGAGCTACCGCAGGCTGCGATGTTTTGATTTTGCATTTCCATGACAAAGATCAAAAGATCCCGACCTGCGGCAGCGCCTACAGGGCGGCGGAGACTTTATCTGCCACGTCCTTGGGCAGCCAGGCCCGCCAGACGTCCGGATGGGCCTTCATGAACGCCTCTGCCGCCTGGCGCGGCGGTGTATGTTTCTCGCTCATCTCGGCCAGGGCCTTGTTCAGCGGGTCGATCGGAAAGTCGACCTTGGCAAAGAACTCGGCAATCTGCGGATATTGCTTCTGGAAGGGGGTGGACACACCGATCGACAGCTTGGAGGCCAGGGAGCGGGTCGGCTTGGGATTGGGGTTGTCGGCGTCGGTGAGGGTCTTCCAGGCTTCGGCGTCGAACGGTGGCTCTTCGAGTTGAATCAGCTTGAAGCGGCCGAGCAACGGCGTGGGCGACCAGTAGTAAAACAGCACCGGCTTGCCACGATGAATGGACGAACTGATCTCCGCATCCAGTGCAGCCCCCGAACCGCTGCGGAAATTCACGTAGCTGTCGTCCAGTCCATACGCCTTGAGCTTCTGCTTGTTGACCACTTCCGAGGTCCAGCCGATAGGGCTGTTGAGGAAACGCCCCTTGGTCGGGGCTTCCGGATCCTTGAACACGTCTTTGTAACGCGGCAGGTCGCTGACACTACGCAGGTCGGGCGCCAGCGGCTTGATGCCCTTGGCCGGGTCGCCCTTGATCACATATTCCGGCACCCACCAGCCTTCGGTAGCCCCCTTGACCGTATCGCCGAGGCTGACAACCTTGCCTTCTGATTCCGCCTTGACCCACACCGGGCTGCGACCGGCCCACTCTTCGCCAATGACCTGGATGTCATTGTTGGCCAGCGCGGTTTCCAGAGTGATGGTGGTGCCCGGCAACGTATCGGTCGGCAGCCCGAAGCCCTTCTCGACAATGATGCGCAGGACATCGGTAATCAGGCTGCCGCTTTCCCAGTTCAGGTCGGCAAAGTGGATTGGCGTCTGGGCGGCCAACGCCGGGGCCGGTGTCGCCAGCAAACCGAAAGTGGCCAGGACCGCAGCCAGCAACCGTCGAAATCCGTTCATGCTTTTGCACCTCGTGCTGTTCACAGCAATAGCAGGGGGGGGGCCTGGTAGTAGACCGCGAAGCCTCTGAATACTCAGTCCATTGACTGTAGTAGAGGTTCCTGCTTTCGAGGTGCATGGGTCAGTTTTCGCAGGTTTCCTGCAAACGCATCAGTTCTCGTCTGACCATGTTGGCGTAGGGTGCCGGTTGCAGTTGGTAAAGCTGTGACGCCACCCAATTCAGCCAGGCTCCTTGCAGAATGGTCTTCTGCCCGAACAGCCGCCGCGCTTCGTCTTGAGCACTGGCCAGGTTCTGTTCGTGGAAATCGGCGCGGGTCAGGATCATCACTCGCTGGCCTTGAAGGTCACCAGCTCACCCTTGCGCCACTTGGCCGCTTTGGCGGTCACGGCCTTGAGGGTCTTGGTCAGGCCTTCCTGCAACTGTTGATGGGCTGCGAACACCATCACCACGCTGTGACCTTCCTTGAACACGATCCCCTGACCGTCGGCCGTGGTCACAAAGGCGTAATCGCCTATTCCGTAGACCGTCAGCTTGATGTCGCGGAACCTGATGTCCAGCTTGCCACCTTCGCGGCTGGGCAGCACCGACGCGCTGAAATGATCGCCGACCTTGAGCTTGAGTCCGGGCTTGTCGTCCACCACCAGGGCTGACTCGGTATCGATTTCGGCAATGTAAATGCCTTCTGCGTTCTGTTCGGTGATGTAAACGAAACGTGACTGAAACTGCTTGACCAGCTTTGCGCGCAAATCACCCAGCACGAACAAAGCATGCATATCGAGATTACTTACTGCCAAGGAAACATCCCCACATCTGAATAATGGTGCCGTGCGCGAAAAATGAACGCACAGCCAAAAAAGCGGCAATGCCGAAGGTGTAGCCAAAGAACCCGGGTTGAGGTCCTGAACGAGCAGTGCACTCATTCATCACGAAGCTTGAGAAGACTACTGGAACGTCACTCACGTCGTCCTGACTGGCGTTCGTCACAGGTTGAAGGAAAACACCCTTCCTGCTGCCAGAAAATTATGGACTATCAACTTCGGGGAAAAATCTCATCAAGAAAAAAACTTTTCCTACATATCGTCCGCAAAAAATTGCTTTAGATAAACGTCATTCACCCACCAGTAGGGGTGATTCTAGAGCAGCGATGCTCTTGGAGACTAGCCAAAACGACGTACATACGTCGGTAAACAATGAAAAGGACTTCATATGTGCACGCTGACACACTTTGCCTATCCCTTGGTGCCTGGCTCGAAAACAGCATCAACCCTGCACCCGACACGGTTCTGCCTCCATGAACCAGCTCCCGATGCCCCGACCCGCCCGCGATTTCAGGTGGTAATGGCGGGCATTGCCTTCTTTCACATCAAGGATATTTCTACAGGCTGCGTAAGAGGTTTCCGAGCCAATCATAACGAAGCCTGTGCCCTCGCCCGGTTTCTTGAATCACACGGTTGACTAGCCCACTGCACTCGCTTCCATCGACGTTTCGTCTGCCCGTCGACTTATCTCAGCCGTCGACGGGCAACTACTGCCATACTGCCCGCCCAATAAAACGGATCCGCAGAAAATCGGGTGCGTTGACAACAACAATGTATTTCCAAGGGAAGTCGGCAACGTGACGGAATTTGATATCGGCGAGTTTTTTATCCGGGGTGAAGCCAGAGAAGTCGAGGGTGAGTTCCAGGCCGTGATTGTCATGCGGGCCAAACCACCGCTCAAGACCGTGACGTATCACCAGGTCGAAAAGGATCGCTGGTTCAAAACCCCGGATGTCGCCGCCATCGCGGCCCAGGAATCGGCCAGGGAACTCAAGGCCGCGGTCGATGCGGGCGCATTGAAAGCCTGATGGTCGGGTTGGCGGTCTATGCTCATTGTTGCACTTGAACATTGCGATCGAACTCCACCGGTGCGGCGCCCTCGAATCCAGGGTGCGCCTCGTCCCTCGACCCGACCGATGACCTGCAAGGAGATGAAGATGGAATCACCGACCCATGACTTGAAAGGCCTGTTCGACCAACTCGGCCTGGACTCCAGCCAGAAAGCGATCGACGACTTCATTGCCGGCCATTCCCTGCCTGACGACAAGAAACTCATCGACGCCGAGTTCTGGTCACCGCAACAGGCCGGCTTCCTCAAGGAACAACTGCGCGAAGACGCTGACTGGGCGCGGGTGGTCGACGACCTGAACCTGCGCATGCACCAGACCCACTGACAACTTCAATGCAGGCTGCCAGGACTTTCGGCGCTCAATTGCGCCAGCCAGGCAGCCTTGCACTCCTCCGCTTCGTCGCGACTGGAGAACGCCGTGCCCCGGCGCTCGCCATTGAGCAACACAACCCAGCAAACCTTGCGTCCCATGGAACGAAGACTGGCAGGTACTCCGCTGCCGATCATGACCGCGACATCAACTTTGCCTTGCATGCTGCCCCCGAACTTAATTAGCAACCTAATTAGTAGGTATGTTAATTAGTTTTCCAACGAGGAAACAGCAAAATCCTGCACAGGTTAATTGCAGAACTTGCAACAATCACCCGGCAAGCACGGCGTTTCTAGCGCGGTTTTTCCGGTTTGTAACCCAGGCGCAAACCACCCCAATGCCGGCCCTTGAGCATGATCGGCACCGAAAGATCGTGCATCAACTCTCCGGTATCACGGGTATAGGTTTGCAGCAGCACGGCCTTCTGATGGCTGCCGCAGCGGATCCCGGTGCGGTCAGCGAATTTGCGTTTGGTCCGGTTCTGCAAGGCATCGACCTGCGCGTCCCCCGTCAGCGGCTGGCTGAACACCTTGTTATGGGTCGGCACATAACCCTGTTGGGTGCAGGCGATGGCGAACACCAATCCTTCGTGACGCGGTAACAACGGTTCTTGAATCGCTGGCAAAACCTGATCGGTGTAACGGTCGAAACGCGTCTGGTACTTGGCCGGGCTGGTATTGGGGATGACCTGGTAATTACGGTCGAACAGATCGTCGAGACTGATTCGACCGGCATCGATATCCGCTTCGAAACGCGCTGCAATCTGGCTCGCGGCGTCTCGGGCCAGGTCATAGATCCGCTGGTGATAGTCATCCAGTCCCACTTCGGCAAGACGCTCACTGATGGTTTCGGCTTGCCCTTCCATTTGCACCGCCGCATGGGCCAGGCGCTGAGTCTGCTGGTCGCTGACCACCAGATCGCTGCGCATCTGTTCGATGGCGTGAAACAGACTGTCGAGTTGTTCGCGGTTGGTGTCTGCCCCTTGGGCGATCTCCCCGACCTGGGACTCGACACTGGCCGCCAGACGGGCAATGTTCTCCAGATGTTGCCCCGTCCGCTCTACCTGCTCCACACCGGAGTCAAGGTCGCTGGACAGTTGGCGGATCTGCTCCACCACCTGCGCCGTGCGATGCTGGATGTCGGCCACCATCTCGCCCACCTCCCCCGTGGCGGTCGCCGTGCGTGCGGCGAGCCCGCGAACCTCGTCGGCCACCACTGCAAACCCGCGACCGTGCTCCCCTGCCCGCGCCGCTTCTATCGCAGCGTTCAATGCCAGCAGATTGGTCTGGCTGGCGATGGATTGAATCACCAGGGTCACTCGCTGGATATCGTCGCTGCGCAGGCTCAAGGCTTCGATCAGTTCACGGCTGTTGCTGGCGCGCTGGCTGAGCTGATGCATGCGCGAAATGGACTCGATCAACTCCGTACGCCCGACCACTCCGCTTTGATGAGCCTCGCTGGCGGCACTGAGCGCCTGGCGACTGAGGGTCGAGGTGGCCTGTTCGGTGGTGATCATGACCTCGGCATTGCTGACGATCTGTGCCGCCGACGTGAGCTGCGATTGCAGTTTGTCCGCCAGTTGCCGAACCGAAAACGCCACACCGGCGGCCGACAGTGCGTTATGGCTGGTGGTGCAGGAAAGATCGCGAGTCAACGCGCCGATGGCATCGGGGTTGTCGGGGCAAGCCGCCTGCGGGGTCGCGCGCGAACGCAAACGAGGCAACCAGATAATCAATATGGCCAGGGGCAGGCCAAGGTAGAGCGACCCGTCGCCCAGTGTCATGCCACTTAACAACAGCATCAGGGCGATGCTTTGCAGCGTTGGCGTCAGCCAGCGGTTTTTCGGCAACAGCACGGGTGCGGGCACTGCCGCAACCAGAGACCCGTCTTGCGTCATCATCGTCACCCCGTAAAGCTTCTAATTGTTGTCTTCGCATTAAACGCCACCATAAAGCCATTATCCATGAGCCTTTAGTCGCGAACGTTGCAGCAGATCAATAGAAGAACCGGGAAATCGAAGACGGCAGAAAACAAAGATCGCAGCCTGCAACAGCGCCCTACTTCAATTGCGTAGGAGCTGCCGCAGGCTGCGATCTTTTCAAGGCAGCCCGGATTAACGGGGCTGCCCCACTGAATCAGGCCTGACGCTGGTGCTTGTCGATTTGCTCGTGACGTTCCTGAGCTTCGATGCAGTACTTGGTGGTCGGGCTGATCAGCAGGCGCTTGAGGCCAATCGGCTCGCCGCTGTCGTCGCACCAGCCGAAGCTGTCTTCCTTGATGCGTTCCAGCGCTTGTTCCAACTGAGGCAGCATGCGCTGGTCGCGATCGATCGCATTCACCAGCCAGGTGCGCTCTTCTTCGACCGAAGCCGCGTCTGCCGGATCGGCCGGGGTGTCCAGGCTTTCGATGGCGATGCGGTTCTGTTCGATGCGCTCATGGGTTTCGACTTTCATGTTCTGCAACAGCTCGGAGAAAAAAGCATGTTGCTCGGCATTCATGTAGTCATCCGCCGGCATGGCCAGCAACTTGTCCTTTGTCATTGATATCTCTATAAAAAAACGTGCATTAAGGCGAATTAGGGAGCGTTCCGGCAGGCCTGGGCAGGCCATCGGAAAGGCGCCGTTTGTTCCAAGCGCCACCCGGCACTCAATTTACGAGGGGCGGCAGTCTAAGGCCGACTTGAGGCCTCAGCAACTGAAAAGACAGCGAATTTGTCCGACAAAGCCCTGAAAATGCTCTACGGCAGGCTTTGAGGCGGTAATCGGAGTGCGTTTATAGCAAGAAATTCAATCGAGCGGCTGTATATAGATGACAAACGGCCTGGACCGGGCATTTTTCACTGTCATTTGCAGGGCTGCGAACCTCAGCTAAGGTTGTCCCTCCCGAAATGGCCATATAAAGGAAAGGACCATGAAGCTGATCGGTATGCTTGATTCGCCCTATGTAAGGCGCGCCGCCATTTCTGCCAAATGTCTGGGAATCACGCTGGAACATCAGTCGGTCTCGGTGTTCCGCCACTTCGAACAATTCCAGCAGATCAACCCGGTGGTCAAGGCGCCCACCCTGGTGCTGGATGACGGTGAAGTGTTGATGGATTCGACGCTGATCATCGACTACCTGGAAACCCTGGCCCAAAAAAGCCTGATGCCCGCCGAACCGGGTCAACGCCTGCGCGCGCTGCGCCTGATCGGCCTTGCGTTGGCCGCCAGCGAAAAGTCCGTGCAGCTTTACTACGAGCGCAACCTGCGGCCAGCGGAGATTCAATTCGAACCCTGGGTGCAGCGGGTCGAAGGACAGCTGACGGCGGCTTATTCAGCGCTGGAGCGGGAGCTGGAAAAGCAGCCGCTGAAGACTGACGGTCCGATTGAGCAGGACGGCATCACGCTGGCGGTGGCCTGGAGCTTCACCAATCTGGTGGTGCCGGACCAGGTGAGTGCGGCGCAGTTTCCGCGGATCGCAGCGTTCACGGCGTATGCCGAGGGGCTTGAGGTGTTTGTCAGTACGCCGATTGACTGACGGATTCACTTTGCCTGTTCTGTCGTCATCGCGAGCAAGCTCGCTCCCACAGTAATTTTCGTCGTACGCGGGCTTTGTGTTCGACATCAATCCGTTGTGGGAGCGAGCTTGCTCGCGATGGCGTCGTGTCAGTCGACACATGAGTTGCCTGTCAGCCCGCTATCGCGAGCTAGATGAAAGTTAATTTATTAAGTCGCGGGCAATTCTTGGCAAAATGCTCGCAACTTCGTATTGAACTGCTTATCAGGCCAGCCCTATGACCCGCATCTTGACCATCGAAGACGACGCCGTGACCGCCCGGGAGATTGTCGCCGAACTGAGTAGCCACGGCCTGGACGTCGACTGGGTCGACAATGGCCGCGAAGGGCTGGAGCGTGCGGTCAGCGGCAACTACGACCTGATCACCCTCGACCGCATGTTGCCCGAACTCGATGGCCTGGCGATCGTCACCACGCTTCGGACCATGGGCGTGGCCACGCCGATCCTGATGATCAGCGCGCTGTCCGACGTCGATGAACGCGTGCGCGGCCTGCGCGCCGGCGGCGACGACTACCTGACCAAACCCTTCGCCACCGATGAAATGGCCGCCCGGGTTGAAGTCCTGCTGCGCCGGCAGAACACCGTGACTGCCCAGGCCACCACTTTGCGGGTGGCGGATCTGGAACTGAACCTGATCAGCCACGAAGCCAGTCGCGACGGTCAGCTGCTGACGCTGTTGCCCACCGAGTACAAACTGCTGGAATTCCTGATGCGCAACACCGGGCAAATCCTCTCGCGGATGATGATTTTCGAAGAGGTCTGGGGTTACCACTTCGATCCCGGCACCAACCTGATCGACGTACACATCGGCCGTCTGCGCAAGAAGATCGACCCGCCTGGCAATGCCCCACTGATTCGGACCGTGCGAGGCTCGGGTTATGTCATTGCCGAACCCGTCTAAAGGCTGGCGCTCTTCCAGCAGCCGTCTGCTGGCGCTCTACAGCTCGCTGTTCGTGATCTGGAGCGGGATTCTCATGGGGGTCATGTACTACGAGGTTTCCGCTTACCTGGACAACCTGGCCAAGCATTCGCTGATGCAACGCCAGCACCTGTTTTCACGCTTCTCCGGCGAGCAACTGGTAGACGCCCTCGCCGTCAGCATGGCCTTCGACATCCGCGGCATCGACGCCTACGGCCTGTTCGATGCCCGGCACCATTACCTCAGCGGCGCCCTGCGCTACATTCCGAACGGCTTGCCACTCGATGGCAAGATCCACATGCTGCGCGATTGCGATGCCTCCGACGACAGCGACGAGCAGACGCTGCCCGCCGACAGTTGTGACGCCGTGGCGACCCGCACCCTCGACGGCCGCTGGCTGGTGCTGGTGCGCGACAACGGTTCGTTGTTTGCCGTGACCCGGATCATCCTTCACGCCTTGTTCTGGGGTGTGACCCTGACCATCGTGCCGGGCATCGTCGGCTGGTATTTGCTGCGCCGCCGCCCGTTGCGGCGCATTCGCGGGATTCAGGCCAGCGCCGAGGCCATCGTCGCCGGCGACCTGAGCCGACGCTTGCCACTGTCCAATCGGCGTGACGAACTGGACATGCTCGCCGCCATCGTCAACGCCATGCTCGAACGCATCGAGCGCTTGATGAACGAGGTCAAGGGCGTGTGCGACAACATCGCCCATGACCTGCGCACGCCCCTGACCCGTCTGCGCGCGCAGCTTTACCGCATGCAACAACAAGCCGGCGAAGGCTCGCCGCAGGCCATGCAACTGGACCTGGTGCTGGCCGAAGCCGATACGCTGATGGCACGTTTCCGAGGCTTGCTGCGGATCTCCGAGCTGGAAGATCGCCAGCGTCGCTCCGGTTTCGTCCAGGTGGACCCGGTGGCGTTGCTGCAAGAACTGCATGAGTTCTACCTGCCCCTGGCGGAAGACGACGACCTGGTGTTCCAACTTCATCTGCCCGCGTCATTGCCACCCCTTAATGGCGACCGCGCGCTGATGTTCGAAGCGGTGGCGAACCTGCTCAGCAACTCGATCAAATTCACCCCGCCCGGCGGCGCAGTGATCCTGCGCGGGATCAATGATGGCGGGCACACGCGAATCGAAGTACTCGACTCCGGCCCGGGCATTCCCGAAGCGGAACGTGAAGCGGTGTTCCAGCGCTTCTATCGCGCCGAAGCGGGCAATCACAAAAGCGGCTTCGGGCTGGGGCTGTCCATCGTCGCGGCGATTGTCAGCCTGCACGGGTTTACCCTGGAAGTGGGCAGCAGCGAACTGGGTGGCGCGCGGCTGGTGCTTGATTGTCAGGAGAGTCTGATTCCTCAAGCCTAGTGTTCATCTGAAGAGCAAAACAGATCCCCTGTGGGAGCGAGCTCGCCCGCGATGGCGGCGCCTGTTTAAAGCACATGTTTAACGGCTGTCAGCGTAACTTGATGAAAGCTACAACGCCTTGCGTCATTGCCTACGGGTACGCCAGAATCCGCCGGCTTACGCGTCTTGAGTCCGGGCATTATCGTTAGCCGGTCGCTGAAAAACAGCGATCGGGTTTGGTAGCCCGGAGTACTGCGCGTAGCGCCACTTCAAGCAGTTGCTGCTTTTATGGTTGTCATGCGCAGGGCCTCTTCGGGGGCGCCGGTTCCAGTACTCCGGTCTACCAACCTGTGCATGGCCACCGCCCTTCGTTTGGTAGCGAAAGTGATGGTTCCAATTTTTACAGTACTGGAGTTCTATCGATGATCAAACCAACACCCAACCCCCCGGAAACAGATCCCGCCTCCCCTTACGAAAGCCCCGACTCAAAGCAATTCCACGAAGCCGCCGAACGCGCCCTCAATCACTACCTCAACCCCGCAGCCAACATCATGGCCACGCCCCACAAACCGTCCACGATGTTCACCATCAACCCCGACATCGACACCGAAACCCTGCTGGCCCACGCCTGCGAGTCGCTGGCCTCGGCCAACGTGATGACCAACGATCTGGCGGGTTTTCTTGAGGGCTCGCACCGCAACACGCTGCTGGGCATTGCACAGGTCATCATGCTGGGTGAATTGGCGGTGAACCGGGCGCTGGATCGACTTGATCCGCCTGAGTAAAGCTCCGTACGTGTGGGAGCGAGCTTGCTCGCGATGGCGGCAGCACATCCAACATTTAAGTGACTGACACACCGCTATCGCGAGCAGGCTCGCTCCCACAGGTTGCGCGCACTTCCTGACTGTCCTGGTCATCTCTCGGGCCAAACTTGCGACTGCTGCCCAGCGGAATTGAAGCAGGCTACCGTCAACAAATCCCTACGCACCACAAAACCTACCTATCAGTTCTGATAGTTCCAACCGGTTGCATAACTGCCAATACTGAACGCCTGCACTTCGGCCCCTCGGAGCACCCACCCATGCTATCGCCACACAAAACCGTACTCTGCCAGTATCGCTACGATGCCCTCGACCAGTTGATCGAAAGTAGTCCGCAGCAAGCACCACAACTTCAGCGCTTCTACTGTAAAAGCCGCCTTGCGACCGAAATACAGGGCACGACACAGCATTCCATCATTCAGCACGGCGACTTGCTGCTTGCACAGCAACAGCGCGAAGGTAATGAACGCAATGCCCACTTGCTGGCTACCGACCAACAGCGTTCGGTGTTACGCACACTCAATGCGAACTCTCACTCAAAACCCATCACCTATTCGCCCTATGGCCATCGCCACCCTGAAAATGGATGGCTTAGTCTTTTGGGGTTCAATGGTGAACGACCCGACCCGGTGACCGGGCATTATTTATTGGGGAACGGGTATCGGGCTTTTAATCCGGTGTTGATGCGATTTAATAGTTCGGACAGTTGGAGTCCGTTTGGAGATGGTGGGTTGAATGCGTATGCGTATTGCGCAGGAGACCCCATAAATAAACACGACCCTAGCGGGCATATGTTCGGGAAAATAACTTCCGGGATGGCACGCACCGGAATATTAGAGTACGCATTGAAAGGCAAAAACCTAAAACGCCATGCACACATAAACCCCAACCAAGCTAAAACAGCAGCCATCCATATAAACCAGACCACCGAAAAACTAAAGAACCCAAATGCTAATATAAGCGCCACATTAAATACCGACTTCAACCTTAGAGAAAGCTCCAGCATTATAGAGCGACCCTCACTAAATCTGGAAATGCTTGCACGAGACAAAATGAATTCATCCCTCCTCCCAATGGACGGCCTTCCACCTAGTCTGCGCCACCATAACCCTAACCATCCCTACCCCCACCAACAAACCAAGATGTCGCCGAATCAATTATCCGACCAAATCAACCTAATGGAATACATAAATGGATATTCAAAATCATCAAAAAAAGATAAACTCTGGAGGCTCAATCAGGCCGCAGATTATCACCAAACACGCTTCATAAAGAATGGCACAGAAACACCATTAAACATGGATCTCGCACAAAAGTACCGCAAAAAACTGCACCTCATTACACGCAACAGAAGAGCACTCAAGGAAATCAGAACCGAAACGTTCAATAGCCATTTCCATTATTGAAGTTCCAATACTCAACCATAAACCACAACGAACTACTTCACGTAAATATGTACCTGCTGATCAACGATACCGATCCGGTAAAACACTGGTCGCACTGGAGAATTGCACAGCACATGGCGGCGCCACTATCGGGGCATTGATCGACTGCAGGACCACCGGCTCGGACTCGCGCAGGTACACCGGCATGTCGGTCACCGGTGGCATGGCCGGAATCTCGAAGTACATCTGCACCACCCAGCCACGGTGATAGCTGGCGTGGTTGACCACGTGCATCAGCATCGCGCCGGCACTCATGGTGCCGCTTTCGCCTGAGACAAAGGTGAATTCCAGTGGCTTGTCCAGGGAGGCATCGGTTTGCCGGGCACTCCAGTCGCAGTACCAGCGATCGATGTTTTTTTGCGCCATGCGCAGTTCGGACAGATCGGCATGCAGCAGGTCGTGTGAAGTCTTGAAGCCATGCCCCCGGCCTTCAAGGTGCGCCTGCCAGATGCAATCGACCACGTACACGTGATTGAGGGTGCCAATCATGTTTTTGAACACCGACACCCGTTCTTTTTTGACTTCGCCCGGAGGGAGCGCCGCGAGGCTGTCAAAGAGGCGCTGATTGGCCCAGCGTTTGTAATCGGCCAGCAGGCAGGCAGTGCGTACGGTGATCATCAGAGTTCTCCGATGGCAGTAAGCGCATCCCCTAGCATAGACCCGATGGCCACAAAGCAGCGCCAGCCCTGATCATCGGTCGTCCAGGTGTTTCACCACCAACTCGGCGAGCGCCAGGCAACTGGTCAGCCCCGGTGACTCGATACCGAACAGATTCACCAGCCCCGGCACGCCATGTTCGGCGCGAGCGCTGATGAGAAAGTCGGCGCTCGGCTCTGTCGGCCCGCTGATTTTCGGGCGAATGCCGCTGTAGGCCGGTTGCAGGCTGTTGTCCGGCAACCCCGGCCAATAGCGGCGGATCGCCTGATAAAACCCCTCGGCCCGATTGGGTTCGACGCGGTAATCAATGTGCTCGACCCATTCAACATCCGGCCCGAAGCGCGCCTGCCCGCCCAGGTCCAGGGTCATGTGCACACCCAGTCCGGCGCTCTCCGGAGCCGGATACACCAGGTGGCGAAACGGCGCCCGGCCGCTGAAACTGAAATAACTGCCCTTGCACAAATGCGCCCGGGGAATGAATGCCCCAGGCAGTCCGACAATGCTGCTCGCCACCTCGGGAGCGGACAGCCCCGCGCAGTTGATCAATTCGCGGCAGCACAGCGTCATGGGTTGACTGCCGCCCATGTGCAGCTCGAAACCCTGTTCGATGCAACGGGCAGACAGCAGCGGCGTGTGCAAGGCCAGCGTGGCGCCGAACCTCTGGGCATCGCCCTGTAGCGCCAGCATCAGCCCGTGGGAGTCGACAATGCCGGTAGACGGCGACCACAGCGCCGCGACGCAGGACAACGCCGGTTCAAGCTCCCGGGCCTGCGGGCCATCCAGCCACTTCAGGTCATCGACACCATTGGCACGCCCCTGCTGCAACAGGCGCTGCAAAGCTGCGTGCTGCTGTTCGTCGGTGGCCACTATCAGCTTGCCCACGCGCCGGTAATCGACGCCGTGCTCATCGCAATAGGCGTAGAGACGCTGCTTACCTTCCACACACAGCCGCGCCTTGAGGCTGCCGTCCGGGTAATAGATGCCAGCGTGAATCACTTCTGAATTACGCGAACTGATGCCCGTGCCGATACCCTCACTCGCCTCGACCACCAGCACTTCCCGCCCGTTCCTGGCCAGGGCCCTGGCCACCGCCAGGCCGACCACGCCGGCCCCGATTACCACGCTTTGAATATCGACGTTCAACGACCTTGCCTCCCTCTCACCCCGTTCCTCGCTAATGCCAGGGAACTCTCGGCGACCGTCACGCATCCTAAACTATGTGGTACTTACCTTATGCTTCATGCTGTCGGAGGACACCGTCATGCGCCGCATATTTATCATTTCTTCCCTGGTACTTTGTTTACCCTTCGGCTCGGCTCTGGCCGATGTGGATGCGGGTGACGTCGCCACTTCCGCCGGGGTTTCCGCCTCGCTGTACTCGACGTTCAAAGACGACAAACTCATGATTCCCGCCCGGGATGACGCTTCCAGCTTCGTCGCCAGCGGCGGTGCGATTCGTGGTGCTTACCTGGAGGCGCTGTTGAAAAAGGTCCGCCAGGACAATCCCGCCCTCAACAATGCAAGCGACGAAGACCTGGCCCGCGCCATTCTCGTCCAGGAAGGCGTTGCCACCGATCACTGAAGATCGTCATCGCCAGCGGTGGGGCTTGTGACACCGGGATAGCGTTTCCAGCCCTGCCTGGCGTGCGTGCCAGTGGACAAACGCGCCCACCCGGCCACGATTTGCGCGTTGATACTCACCCCGCCGCACACCACGATCACCACGTCATTGGCGTCGGCAATCGCCGGGTGATCCAGGTAGGCAATCGCCAATGAAACCCCGCACGCAGGTTCGACCAGCTGACGCAAATCATTGGCGTAACGCACCACGCCCATGATCGCCTCATCATCACTGAGCACCACGCACTCATGGGGGAATTCGCCGATGTGCTTGACCGGCCAGGCGGCCACTTGTGCGGCGCCCAGGGACGTGGCGACAGTGTCGATTTTCGGCAGTCTGACCGGGTGCCCGGCCGCCACCGCCGCGGCGAATGATGCCGCGCCTTCGGTTTCGCAGGCAACGATGCGGCAATCGGTGTGCCGATGACGTATCAGGCCGGTGAGCAGCCCCGCCAGCAAGCCACCGCCGCCCACCGATGTCACCAGCACATCCACTGGCGGGCAGTCTTCGAGGATTTCATCGACCATGGTGCTGTGCCCTTCCCACAACACCGGGTGGTCGAAGGCCGGCACGAATTCACTGCGCGGGTCCTGGGCGAGTTCCCGCGCCCGTTGATTGGCTTCGTCCCAGACCTTGCCGTGCACGATCACCTCGGCGCCGGTATTGCTGATCCGCGCCCGGGTGCTTTGCGGGGTAGTGTGCGGCACCACGATGCATGCCTTGAGCCCCAGGCATGCAGCGGCCATGGCCGTGGCCAGGCCCGCGTTACCGCCGGAGGGACAGACCACCTTGCGCTTGCCCTGCTGCGCCGCCCGGCTGCACAGCAAGCCAATGCCGCGTATTTTGAACGAGCCGCCAGGTTGCAGGTTTTCCAGTTTCAGCCAGATACGGCGGGTCGGAGTCGATAGGCCAGGGTGCAGGATCAAAGGCGTTCGGATGTGAAGCATATCGGTTCCTGTTACACGCCACCGGCTCGCGGAACAGGTCAACGAGCCAGCGGTGAACGGTTCTCTCATGCAAGTTTAGTTCACCCGGTCCGGGGTGACCGTCTCGGCGGTCTGGCGCAGGCTCCTACACTTAGAGGTAAGCTAATTCGTGGAGGCACCATGAAGATCTCGGCAAAATTGGCGTTTTTCGCCGTCATCAGCACCCTCGCCTACCTCGTCTTGGCGATCTGGGGAATCGGTGGATTCGCGGCTTATTTCAGCCACGGTTCACTGGTTGTCGTTGCCCTGGCCACCCTGATCATGGCTGTCGCGTCGCTGTTCACCGAGGTCAACCTGAGTTCGGGGGAACGCGAAGACCGGGCCAACCGCTGGGTCATTCCGGTCTTCGGGGTGATCGGGCTGCTGAGCGGCTTTCTGCCGGCCTATACCGACCGCATCGATTTCTGGACCTTTGGCGGTGAAGGCGTGCGCTGGCTTGGGGCGCTGTTGTTCATCGTCGGCGGCGCACTGCGGTTGTGGCCGGTGTTTGTGCTGGGCAAGCGCTTCAGTGGGCTGGTGGCCATTCAGCCGGGCCATCGACTGGTCACCGAGGGGATCTACCGCAACCTGCGCAACCCCAGTTATCTGGGGATGATGGTCATCGGCATCGGTTGGGCACTGGCCTTTCGCTCTGGTGTCGGGCTGATATTGGTGGCGCTGATGCTGATCCCGCTGATTGCGCGCATTCACTCGGAAGAGGCCTTGCTGAGGGCGCAGTTCGGCAGCGAATACGAGGCCTATTGCGCCCGCTCCTGGCGGTTGATCCCTGGGCTTTACTGACCGGAACACTGATCCCCTGTGGGAGCGGGCTTGCTCGCGAAGGCATAGTGTCAGTCGCTATCAATGTTGACTGATACGCCGCTTTCGCGAGCAAGTCGGATCGCCGCACCGCCGCTCCCACATTAGGCCGTGTGCAGGCGCAATCCATCGGCACCCACCTTAACCAGAACCGATTCATAACTTGCCAACGTCGCATGCAACGTCTCGATCGGCTGCTCATGGGTCGCCGTGACAATCATCAAATCCGCCCCCGCCGCCTCGGCGGCCAGAATCCCCACCGTGGCGTCCTCAAAAACCAGGCACTGCTCAGGCTCGACACCCAAGCGCCGGGCCGCGAGTTTGTACCCCGTCGGATCGGGTTTGCCGACCGTGACGTCCTCGGCCGTAATCATGACGTCAGGCTCCGGTATCCCCGCCGCCGCCATGCGCCGCAACGCCAGTTCCCGCGGGGCGGAAGTGACGATGGCCCATTGGCCGGCTGGCAAGGACCGCAAGAATTTTGCCGCGCCAGCCACTTCCAATACCCCGTCGACGTCGACGACCTCCGCTTCGGTAATCCACGCGGCTTCGGCCTCGGCATCCACCCCGGGCAAGTCCAGGCGCCTGATGGTGTCGATGGCGCGGGCACCGTGAATGGTCGGCAGGAAGCTGTCGACATCGACACCATGACGTACCGCCCAGGTGGTCCAGACCCGCTCGGCGGCGGCAATGGACGTCAGGACGGTGCCGTCCATATCGAACAGAAAGGCACGGTAAGTCGAGTTGAATACAGAGTGATCGGACAAGGAAAAGAACCTCGCAGGTGCCGGACGGATTTGCCCGGCAATGTAGCATCTGCGCGCAGATCAGTTGAGTCGTTTGGACTTGAAGGTCTGGCCCACGCAATCGAGCAGCCCGCCAATCATCCAGGGTTTCTTGATGAACGAGACCGCGTGCCGCACGCCTGCGCTTTCAGGGGTTTCGAAGCCGGACATGATCATGATCGGCTTGTCCGGCCAGCGATCGCCGAACTGGTTGGCCAGATCCGCGCCGTTGAGCGTGCCGGGCATGGTGATGTCTGTCAGCAGCATGTGCACCTGTGGCGCATGCTGCTCCAGATAAATCGCTGCCGCGTCCGCACTGACTTGCGGCTCGACGACAAAACCTTCCTCCTGAAGAATTTCACAGAGAAACTCCAGGATCAGCGGGTCGTCCTCAACCACCAGAATCAACCCGCCAGGAAGATCCCCACCCGCCGTCGGTACTCGACTCATGACCGTGCCGCTCCCTGATTGCCTCGATGATTTCGCGGGTTCTGATCCGCCACCTAAAAGGTATGAGCAGCGGAATCGGTGGAAATTCATTTTTGATACAGCCAGATGACCGGCGCCAAGCGTCCGGATCAATCATCGATGTCCCTTTTGGGGATTCAGGTAGTTCGGGGCGACAAAAACCTGTGGGAGCGGGCTTGCTCGCGAAGGCATAGTGTCAGTCGCTATCAATGTTGACTGATACGCCGCTTTCGCGAGCAAGCCCGCTCCCACAGGGTCTGCGGTGCTTGGAATTACTGCGACATTTCGCTTTTTTTCATCGCATCCTTGGACATGGCGTCTTTGGACATCGAGTCCTTGCTCATGCTGCCGTTATCGACAGCAGTAGCGGCAAACACAGAGGCAGCACCAACGGCCAGGCACATGGACAGAACAACAGTGGTCAACTTTTTCATGATGGATCTCCTTGGAGCACGGGATTGCGGACGGTGAATGTTTCGCACGATCATCAGCTGCCACCGAACCAGTTGTAGCCCTGGTCTTCCCAGTAGCCGCCGCTGTAGGTGTTGCTGACGAAAATCGCCTGAATGTGTTTGGGGTTCTTGTAGCCAAGCTTGGTGGGCATGCGCAGCTTCATCGGGAAGCCATATTCGCGCGGCAGCACCGCGCCGTCCCAGGTCAGCGCCAACAGGGTTTGCGCATGCAGCGCGGTGGCCATGTCGATGCTGGTGTAGTAGTCGTCGGCGCATTTGAAACCGACGTATTTGGCATCGGTGTCGGCGCCGATGCGCTTGAGGAAATCGCTGAAGCGTACGCCGCCCCAACGCCCGATCGCGCTCCAGCCTTCGACGCAAATGTGCCGGGTGATTTGCTCGGTCTGGGCCATGGCCCTTAGCTCTTCGAGGCGCCAGCTGCGCTTGTCGGCGACCAGGCCGGTGACTTCCAGGCGATAGCCCTCCTCCTCTACCGTCGGCGCTTCGTCGATGCCGTAGAAGGCATTGAAGGGAAACGGCCGGGTGATCATCGATTCGGGATAGGTCGGCGCCATCGCGTTGGGGTTGAACAGCCAGCCTTGCACCCGGTCGTTGAAGCGCGACATGGACGACAGCGCAGTCTCAACACTGTCGTTGTCGGTGATGTTGCAGCCGGACAGCATCGCCACGCCGCCAAGGGTCAGGCCGCGCAACAGGAACGAGCGGCGCGAGCGGTCCTCGATCTGTGGCGCGAGGATCTTGCGGGCATCGGTGAGGATCGAACCCTCGTCCAGCCCGGCTACCTGAATGCGCTTTTTCATACCTGCTCCTTGCGGCCGACGATCATGGCCCACAGCGTTTTTGGAACCAGTGCGACCATCACCAGATGCACCACCACGAAGGCCACCAGCAATGCCATGGCGAAGAAGTGCACGCGACGTGCGCCCTCGTAGCCGAACAGCAACTCCCGCAGCAGCGGAAACTGCACCGACTTCCACAACACCAGCCCGGAGAGCACCAGCAGGAGGATGTCGACCATCACGAACAGGTATGCAAAACGCTGCACCTGGTTGTAGTGATTGAGGTCGGCGTGCCCGAGTTTTCCCCGCAAGGCGGCCCACAGGTCGTGCAACACGCCTTTGGGCGACACCGGGAAGAAACGCCGCTTCAGGCGCCCGCTGAACAGGTTGAAGGCCAGGTAAATCAGACCGTTGATCGCCAGGAACCACATCGCCGCGAAGTGCCATTGCAGCGCGCCTGCCAGCCAGCCGCCGAGGGTGATCGAATTGGGAAAGCTGAAATCGTAGAGCGGCGAGGCGTTATAGATGCGCCAACCGCTGGTGACCATCACCAGCACCGCCAGGGCGTTGAGCCAATGGGTCAGCCGCAGCCAGCGTGGATGGCTGGCCTTGGGTGAAGCAGTTGTCTGCGACATGTCCGGCTCCCGTTTGTTGTTGTTCGTTGGAGCCGAGTATGGAAGCCGGAAGATCGCCAAATCCTCACGCAAAGTTAAATTAAACGTGATAACTCGCTCCTGACGAGCACCGGAAAACCTGTGGGAGCGAGCTTGCTCGCGATGGCGTCGTATCCGGCGATACAACTGCTGAATGACCCACCTCTATCGCGAGCAAGCTCGCTCCTACAGGGTTCTGTGGTGGTCCGTCGGTTGTGCAATTATGGTTAAATGCCGCCCCCGCAAATTGCCGACCCAGACCAATGAACGCAGACGCCCTCTCCACCCTTCACGACCACTTGCTGACGGCACTGGCAACACCCCCCGCCGAAACCCGCCGCCTGTTCCACGGCCGTGGCCGCTGCTGGCCGGGGCTGGAGCAAGTGACCGTGGACTGGTTGCAGGGCGTCGTGCTGGTGGCGCTGTTCAAGGAGCCGGAAGCTGAGCAACTGGAAGGCTTGAAGCAGTTGCTGATGGCGATCACCGAGTCAACGCAATGGGCCCAGTCCGGCGCCCACACCCTGTTGCTGCAACATCGCTACCTGCTGCAAAGCACCACCGAGTGGCTGCTGGGGGACGTCATCGAGGAAATGACCATCACCGAGGGTGGCCTGAAGTACCGGGTGGACCTGGGCCGCAAACAGAACACCGGGCTGTTCCTCGACATGCGCTACGGTCGCGACTGGGTGCGGGCCAATGCCGAGGGAAAACGGGTGTTGAACCTGTTCGCCTACACCTGCGGATTTTCGGTGGCGGCCATCGAAGGCGGCGCGAGCCACGTGGTCAACCTCGACATGTCGAGCCCGGCCTTGAACCGTGGCCGTGACAACCACCGGCTCAACGGCCACGACATGAGCAAGGTCAGTTTCCTCGGCCACGACCTGTTCAAGTCCTGGGGCAAGGTGATCGGCAAAGGCCCGTACGACCTGGTGATCATCGACCCCCCATCGTTCCAGAAAGGCAGCTTCCTGCTGACCAAGGACTACCAGCGAGTGTTGCGCCGATTGCCGGAATTGCTCAGCCCCCAGGGTACCGTGCTGGCATGCATGAACGACCCGGCCTTCGGAGCTGATTTCCTGATCGATGGCGTGACACACGAGGCGCCAAGCCTGCGGTTCGAGCAACGGCTGGAGAATCCGCCGGAGTTTCCGGATACCGATCTCGAGTGTGGGTTGAAGGCGTTGGTGTTTCGGCAGTAACACCGAGTCATGCCCTTCGCGAGTAGGCTCCCCACAGTGTTTTTCAGCGCACACGGAATCTGCGCTCGATGGCGATCAAAATGTGGGAGCACCCCGTCAGGCAGTGCCCTTGGCCTGCTGCTCCAGGTGCACTTGCAACTGCGGGTCGATCTGCAACGCCGCGGCCAGTTCATCCAGATAGTTGCGTTCGGCGTCCTGCTGGTCGTCCACCAGCATGACGCTGGCCAGGTACATCTCCGAGGCCATGCCCGGGTCGGTGGCCGACTGCGCGATGTCATAGGCATCCAGTGGCTTGGCGACCTCGTCGTCCAGCCATTGCTGCAATTGCGGATCGTCGGTGTGACGGCCGATTTCAGTGCTGATCATCTGTTTCTCGGCGGCATCGATGCGGCCATCGGCCTTGGCCGCGGCAATCAATGCCCGCAGGATCGCATGGCTGTGCTCCTCGGCCTCCGGGCCGGCCAGCAAGTCCACGGTCCGTGGCGCTTCCTGCGGCGCCGAGGCCTGACTACGCTGCCAGGCCTGGTACGCCTGGAACGCCATCATGCCCAGGGACGCCAGCGCCGCATAATTGGTGCCGCCAGCGGAGCGACTTTGCGGTGCACCGCCCATCGGCGAACCGCCGCCAAGTAAACCACCGAGCAAACCGCCCAACCCTGCGCCACCGCCGCCAGCACTGGTACCGGCACCCCCGCCCAACAAACCGCCGAGCAATCCACCCAGGTCGCCGAGCCCGCCCTGGGCCGATGCGTCACCGCCACCCTGTCGCGCCATCGAGCCCTGGCCGGCGCGCAGTAATTGTTCGAGCAGATCGCTGGTGTTCATGACGTTTGTCCTCTTGAAGGGCGTTTATCCAGTCAGGCAACGATAGCCCCCGCAGGCGAATGTGCCAGCACCGTTGGGCTGACCCGCCCGCGCTTTCCCGGATTCGTCCGGGGTATTTTCTTGCGGCGCAGCTAAGATTCATGAGTGGTGAACCTTATTCCCGGATACCCGGTCGATACCTGCAACCCGACCCGGTTTGCCACCACCCCGTACACGAGGTGACAACTGGCTTGCTTCATTCACTGGAGAACGCCCCTGTGATTTCAACCCTGTACATCGCCAGGCTCAAAGCATGGGGCGCCCATGGTTTTACCGCCACTGGCGTGGTCACCGCTTTCCTCGCCACCCTGTCCCTGCTGGAAAACCAGCCGACCCATTGCCTGCTGTGGCTGGGTGTCGCCCTGATCGTTGACGGACTGGACGGTGCGCTGGCACGCAAGGTCAACGTGCAGTCGGTTTTGCCGAGCTTCGATGGCTCGATCCTCGACCTGGTGATCGACTACCTGACGTACGTGTTTATCCCGGCACTGTTCATCTATCGCTATATCCCGTTGCCGGACTACACCTTGCTGCTGAGCGTGTCGCTGATTCTGGTGTCGTCGCTGTTCTGCTTCTGCAACGTCAACATGAAGAGCAAGGACAACTACTTCCAGGGCTTCCCCGCCGCCTGGAACGTGGTTGCCCTGTGCCTTTACATCATCGCCCCGTCGCCGTGGATCACCTTCATTACAGTCATTGGCCTGGCCCTGCTGACCGTGACCCGGATGAAATTCCTGCACCCGTTTCGCGTGCGCCGGTTCATGCCGATCAACATTGCGGTGACGGCCATCTGGTTGCTGTGCAGCCTGTCACTGGTGCTCAACCATCCGCTGATCAACCCGTGGGTGATGGGGCTGTGGCTGCTGATGTCGGCGTACTTCCTGGGCATCTGCTTGTGGCGCACGGCGCTGGAGTGGTTCGACGAATCGAGGCTCAAGTAGCCATGGCGGTCCATATCGTTCAACTCGGCTCACCCCGTCGACCCGATGAAGGATTGCGCCTGGGCACGGTACGCCGCCCTCCCCGTGGCGTACCGAAAGCCGAATTCGCCCGTCGGGACTTTTATGATGTCTGGCAGCCGCTGCTGTCGCCCAGTGCGCAGTTGGTGGCCGAGGCCAAGGCTGCGCAAGATGCCAAGGCCTGGGAGGTGTTCCGGCGCAAGTTCAAGACCGAGATGAGCCAGCCCGCTGCCAGTCAGTTACTGGATCTGCTGGCCGCGTTGTCCCATCAGACGTCCCTGGCCGTGGGCTGTTATTGCGAGGATGAAGCGCATTGCCATCGGTCGGTGTTGCGCGAGTTGCTGCAGGCGCGGGGGGCCGTAGTGATTTAGATGCCATGACCATCACACAACCCCTGTGGGAGCGGGCTTGCTCGCGAAAGCGGTCTTTCAGTCGAAGATGCTGTGGCTGATACACCG